>DATHEW010000351.1:0-9176 GCA_035318425.1 Candidatus Acidiferrum sp.
CAGTGAACGTTGGGCAGACACCACTTGCGGCGTTTGCGGCAATCCATCGAGTGTGGCGCCCAGAGCGAGCGCGGTTTCATCCAGGATCGTCGAGTAACCGAAGAGCGTCTCGTCGATCAGCGGCGAAAACAGATCCGCAAATTCGCTGCGGCCGAGCACTGTGGCGGCGGCTGCGAACATTTGGAGGTCGCTCGTCAGTGACACACGGGTTCGGAGCGCGAGCGCGCGCCGGGCCTGAATGAGCGGTCGCAACGCGACGGCATTGCTCGTCGTGACATTACTGGAAATGAACTCGATCTCGTCCAACACCGCGTCCCGAAGCGGGCCAAGAAGCGAGGTGAACACCGCGGAAAATCCTTCACCTGCTGTCAGGACGAGGCAAAGCACGACAACCCCAAAGCGATTCTTCTGCATAACGTTTCTCCTTAGCGCCGCAACTGCACTGGGAAGTTCACGCGGTCGAACGGTTTTGCAAGCGACGGATGCTGAACGGATCGCGCGTTTCGCCGCAGGAATGTTCTTACAACGAACCCTTTTGCCGCAGCCGTTTGGAAGCTTCCTCGAGGCTCAAGCCATTGATCGACTCGATCTCCTTCCATGACTTTACCAAGTCGGCGTTCAAACCTCGCGAGTCGGCACGAATGATTCGAAGCGGAGCATTGCGGAGCGCGGAGAGATCACTGACACGCGCGTTGTTGCAGCGAAACTCCAGCAGTGGCATACCCGCCAGCGGCTTTAGATCCCGCACGCGGGTTTCCGATATATCGAGTTCAGTGATCTCTCGTCCCTGGAGCGGTGACAGATTCTCCACCCGCGTATTGGCACAGCTAAGAATGCGCAGCGGAACCTGGCGAAGCGGCCCCAAATCGTGCAACGGATTCCAGCTCACATCGACTTCGACGAGTTCGCTCAACTCGGCGAGCGGAGAAAGATCCATCAGGTCGCCGCGCTGTTGATTCGTCACGCTGCCCGTGCAACGAAAGACCATGAGGTAACGCAGCGCCGTGATGGGCCAGAGATTCGTCACGCCTTTGCTGGGAAGCGACAGCTCGGTGATCATGTCGCCCTCGAACGTGAATCGTTCGCGTCCTTTGAACGCGGGATTCACCTCACGCAATTTCTCCATCACCGTTTCGATGCGAGCGAGGGGCGCCAGTTCGCTCACGCTGTGAATGAAATCCCGCCGATCGCTGGCATCGGCGAGTGTGGTCATGGTTTCGCGGCGCGGAGGCGGCTGCTCGTGGAGCTTGGAATAGACGTAACCTCCGGCGATCAGGAACGGCACCAGCGCCGCGAGGACGTAAATGCTCCGCGAACTTGTGTTCGCCGATTGTTCCCGATAATTGCGACGGCGCTGCCGCGCATCGCTCGTTTCCCAAGTGGTCACTTCGTCGCGCGCGAGAAGGATTTTTCCAATCAACTCGGCGTAGCTTTGAGGCCGCTGCTCGCGATTCTTCGACAGCATGCGCGCGATCAATTCCTGAATGGCGACCGGGCAATCCGGCAGCAGCGTGCTCAACGTCGCCGGCTCTTCGTTCACGTGCTTCAAGATGATGCTCACGAAGTCCGGTCCTTCGAACACCGTTCGCCCCGTCATCATGTAATGCACCGCACATCCGAGACTGTAGATGTCGGCCCGAAAATCGATGTCACGATGCCCATGCGCCTGCTC
Organism: Candidatus Acidiferrum sp.; assembly: GCA_035318425.1. Taxonomy (GTDB): domain Bacteria; phylum Verrucomicrobiota; class Verrucomicrobiia; order Limisphaerales; family SIBH01; genus JANNGC01. The sequence continues at coordinate 1,673 of DATHEW010000351.1, forward strand.
GGGACTGATGAAATGCGGCGAACCCATCACGTGTCCCGTCATCGTGACGCTTGAAGCGCCCTCGCGCAGAATCTTGGCGATACCGAAATCACCGAGCTTCACCGTTCCATTCGCCGCGAGGAAAATGTTGTCCGGCTTCACGTCGCGATGGATGAGCTGCGCGGTCAGCCACGCGTAATCGAGGGCGGCGGCGACGTGGTAGGCAACGTCCAGCGCCTCGGTCATCGGCAATCGCCCGCAACGTTTCAGTCGTTGCCCGATCGATTCGCCCTCCACGTATTCCATCGCGATGAAGCGAATGCCATCGTGTTCACCTGCGGCGAACACCTGCACGATGTTCGGGTGATTCAAACTGGCGACGGCTATGGCCTCAGCCTCGAAGCGTGCAGTGAGCCCGGGATCATTCGCGACGTGCGGAGGAAGGATCTTGAGCGCGACGACGCGTTGAAGCGAAAACTGACGCGCCTGATAAACGGCGCCCATGCCGCCGCGGCCCAGTTCGCCGAGAATTTCGTAATCGCCAAACCGCTGTCCGACCGCCAGCGCCATCAGGAGTTCCTCGTCATTACTGCCACAGGAAACGCGAAGCGCAGTTTGGCTTCAAGAGCGTTGCATGGCACTGAGGCGAATGCACGCACGGGCGAGCAACGGTCGCCGACATTTTCCTTGCTGACGCACGATGCTCGCTGGATAACGCGATCCATGCACATCTCTTTTCTCACGAGGCGCATCGCCCTCTTCGCCATTACTGTTACGCTTTTCGCCACGTCTCTCGTTGCCGCGGACAATCCGTTCGTAGGCCGTTGGGCATTGACGATCCCTGGCGGCGGGGCGGGTTGGCTCGGCGTGACGGACGAAGGCGGCGAATTCAAGGGCAGCATCCTCTGGGGCGGCGGCAGCGTATTGCCTGTGACCAGCGTGAAGACGGAGGGCGACACACTCATCGTCACGCGCGTGAACGAGTCGCGGCAGAAAGATGCTGAGGGCAAAACGGTGGTGAAGAAAACCACCGAGACCATCACGGGCAAGCTCGACGGTGATAAGCTCAAACTCACCACTGCCACCGCCACCGACGACGGCAAAGTCCGTGGCCGCGCGGAGTTTTCCGGCAAGCGCATTCCTCCCGTCCCTGCCGCGCCGGACCTGTCGAAGGTGAAATTTGGTGAAGCGATCACGCTCTTTAACGGCAAGGATTTATCCGGCTGGAAACTCATGGGCAAAGACCCGAGCGGCTGGAGTGTTGCCGACGGCATCGTCATCAACGATGCGCCGCAGGAGAAGGGCAAGCACAAGTCCTACGCGAACATTCGCACCGAGCGGGAGTTTGAAGACTTCAATCTCAAGACTGAGTTTCGCGTGCCTGCTGGCGGCAACAGCGGCATTTATCTCCGTGGCATTTACGAAGTGCAGGTGGCTGATTCATTCGGCAAGCGGAACGACACGCACAATTGCGGCGCGCTCTACAGCCGCGTCCTCCCGAGCGAGAATGCCTCGAAGCCCGCAGGCGAATGGCAGACCTACGACATCACCCTGGTGGATCGTCACCTGACTGTGGTGTTGAACGGCAAGAAGGTCATCGACAACCAACCCGTGCTCGGTTGCACCGGCGGCGCCCTTTGGTCTGACGAATCCCGTCCCGGCCCGATTTACCTGCAAGGCGACCACACCAGCGTGAATTACCGGAACATGGTCCTGCGCCCGGTAGTGAAGTGATGCAGTTAGGCGGCCCGCGACAGCGATATAGCGTTTGCCAAAAGTAATTTCCGTTTCGCGAGTTTAGAGCGCTGTTCCCCTCTCCCCTGAGGGAGAGGGCTGGGGGTGAGGGGAACGCGACGCAGGACCGCTCAACCAACGCAAAAGAATCGAAAGTTACTTTCGGCAGCGACCCTGACGTGGAAAAGCGCGACCCGCTGATTACCGTTTCAACTCACGCTCAAACCACGCCAGCGTGCCCTGCCACATCTCGGGCGTGTACACGTGGCCGGTGGCGGGAAAGATGATGCTGTCGAACTTCGCCTCGGCACCGTACAGCGCATACGCGCTGCGCACGAACGGTTCCATCTTGCGAATGCCGGCCACGGGGCTGCCGCCATCGAGTTCGCCGCTTTGAAAGAGCAGCGCGTGCGGCGCGGCAAGCGAGGTGATCGCTTCGGTGTCGAAATGTTTCAAGACGCCGGGCACGAAATAATAGATCCCGTGATACTGGAGACCTTGCTCGCTCATCAGATCCTGGTAACGCGTCCAGCAACATACGGCCACGCCAGCGCGCGGACGTTCATCCATGGCCATCAACCACCACGTGCGCGTCGCGCCCATGCTGATGCCGGTGACGCCAACGCGTTTCGAGTCCACCTCGGGACGCGAGCACAGGTAATCAAGGGCCATCAGATCGTCGCGCACCATCATGCCCCAAAGCGTGCGACCGGCCCACAGGTTGAACTTCGACGCGGTGAGCTCCCCTGCTCCGTCGCGTTCGCCCGCGCCACCGGGGCCTTTGCCGTTGCGTTCGCCGAAACCGTAGGCATCGATCGCGCACACCACGTAACCGCGCCGCGCCAGCTCGGGACCGCCGGGAATCGGCAGCGCGTTGGTGCGGAACAATTCCTCTTTGCCCACGTCGTAATGGCCGCCGTGCCAGTGGTTGTAGAGAATGCCCGCGGCCTTTCCCTTGGTCTGTTTGGGCAAAAGCAAATAGCCAGGCACCATCGCTCCGGCCCGATTATCGAACTGAAATTTTTCCAGGATGTAATCGCCACGATCTTCGCGTGAAAGGATCTCGACCTTCGGCACCTTCGGTCGTGGCGGCAGATCGCCGAGCAATCGCCACAGCTCCTTCCGGATTTCTCCGCGCTTCCTTTCCCACGCTCGTTTCGTTTTCGGCAGGGTGAAGGAAGGTGCGAGATCGGCGTATTCGATCCATGCGCGGGTGATGGCGTCGTTCGTTTCTCCCATGGCGGTAAAGCTGGCGAGCATCAGCGCGAGCGTAACTGTTGTGAAGATGCACTTCATGTGCCCAGCGCTACTTCGGCTTCCTGCCCACTCCCCAAATCAGCCACACGGCGAGGGCCACGAGCAGGATGATCCACCAGAAATAACGCAACTCCCGCGCGGCGACTTCCATCATGGCGGCGGCGGGCTGGAAGAACGCGAGGAAAACGCCGGCCAGCAGCACGAGGCCGAGGATGACTATTGCGGCGCGCCACCGAGGGTTCATTGCTTCTTCGCTTCAGGTTTGCCCAACGGCAGCAACAATCCGGCGCCTCCACTGTCTGGATCCGCCGGCACCACGAGCGGCGATTTTCCGTTCCACTTCTCGACGATTTGCAGATGGAGAAAAGCCGGGTTGGCCATCAGCGCCTCACCACGCAGCTTGATCGCATCCGCCTCGCCCTTGGCGCGAATGATCACGGTCGCGGCTTCGATCTCGGTTTGTTGCTGCACGAACCTGGACTTCGCAGCCTCCTGGTCGGCCACCATTTTCGCCTCGATGGCCCGCTCCAATTCTGCCGAGAGATCGATGTCGCGCACCACGATGTCCACCACGGTCAGGATGGCGCCGATCTTGTTTCGCGCGGCAGTAATGGCGGCTTGTTTGATCTTCTCGCGGCTCTTCACGATCTGCTCGGCGGTTTCCATAGCGGTCACTTCCTTCAACGCTTCCTGCACGCGCGGAGCGACGAGGCTGTCAAATGGATCGCCAGAGAACTGCTTGAAGATCTGCACCACGGAACTTTCCGGAATGCGATAGAGCACGCGCACATCGAGCGTCACCTGCTGCAAGTCCGACGAGAAACAATCGGCCTTCAGCTTCGCGGTCAACTGCTTGACCGGGATCAGTTTGATGTCCGTGACCAACGGCGTCTTCCATCCGAAACCCTCGGGCAGAAATTTATCGTCGGCCTTGCCGAGCGTGACTTTTATCCCGCGCGTGCCGGGTTCGATGATGTAGCTGGAGGCGGACATCAGCACGAACGCCACAAAGACGACGATGCCGATCCCAATGATTTTCGGAAGTGCTGGGTTCATGGGATTAGCGGGTCTTTCGGACCGGGGTCGCAATTGGGCTGGCATTTTGTTTCAAGCGTTCAAGGTCACTGAGAGGCAACACGAATTTTTCCTGGCCACCGATGATCAACGGCGCGACGCCGTCCCATCGATCAACCACTTGCAGATCCACGAAGGTGGGATTCGCCTTCAACGCGTCGCCGCGAATGCGAATCGATTGCGCCTCACCACGCGCCTTGATCACAGCCGTGTCGGCTTCGATCTGCGCGCGGGTCTGCACATACTTGGAACGTTGCGCTTCTTGTTCCTGCACCATCTTGGCCTCGATCGCGTGTTCGAGTTCCTTCGTGAGCCGGATGTTTTGGATCACAATGTCTTCGATCACGACCAAGGTGCCGATTTTCTGTTTGGAGAGGTCGAGCGCGCGCGATTTGAGCTGCTCGCGGTTTTTCACGATCTGCTCGGCACTTTGAAGCGCGGTCACTTCCTTCAATGCTTCATGGATGCGCGGCGCGACCAGGCTTTCAAAAACGTCTCCCTGGTAATCGCGGTAAAGCTGAACCACCGACGCTTCCGGCACGCGAAAAAGAATCCGCAGCTCGATGTGAATCTGTTGCAGGTCTGACGAGTAACACTGCGCCTGGTCTTCCGCGGTTTGCTGGCGAATGGAAATGGGTCGCACTTGCGTAACGAGAGGCACCTTGAATCCAAAGCCTTCCTTTTTTGCGATTGGCGTCACCTTGCCCATGATGATCTCCACGCCACGATGGCCGGGATGGACAACGTAAGTGCCGGCCGACGCCATGAGGATGATGATGAACACCAGAATGCCCACACCAATAATTCGGGCCAAATTTTGAGGACTCATTCGATGGAAGACGTTCGCAAACGACAAAAAGAGTTACAATGACGCAGCGCGAAAACCTCGCGCTTCACTGGGTAGTAGGCGCAGGCTTCGGATTCGGACTGATGCTACGCAGCCAATGCGTCGTGTTCTGGCGATTGTAATTTTGCCAGCCCTTGTCTCCGAGCGTGTCGCGGAACGCGCCCTCGGTTTCCTGACGAATCGCCAAAAGCGCGGCGTCGCGCTGCTCTCTGGAAAGGTTCTTGTCGCGCCGAATCTCACGCGCGCGATCTTCCGCGGCCTTCTTCATGTCATACGCTTTCACGGCGGCGTCCGTGCCCAGTTCCGCCTGCCTGGCCGAACGAAGAATGCTCTGAAAATTGTAATCCTGCGCCCGCTCGTAATCTTGTATCGGGCATCGCCGAGCGTTTGCTTGATCTGTGCATCGAGTTCCTTATGCGCCTCGGTGCGCTTCTTCTGCGTCGCGTCATCCTCCTCGCCGCGACCGAACATCGAGAACTCGTCGTCGAACGATTTGCGCAGCTTGAACAGTTGCATGAACTCTTCCTCGTTCGGATCGAAACCAGCCACTTGATCGCGCATCATGTTTGCAGTCACCGACATCCGCAGGTCGTATTGCAGCGCTTCTTCCGGCGTAAGCAACTGTTTCACCGCCACCTCCATTTCCTTTTGGAGCTTTGCTACCATGGTGCCGTCCGGCCGACCGTCCTTGACGGTTTCGGCCATTTTCGATTGGAAATCAGTGAAAAGTTTTGCTACCGCGCCCTTCTTCTGATCGGGAAGAAAATCCATCATCGTATCAAACGGATTGAAAAGCTGCGCTACCTCGGTTTTGAAATCCGGCTCGATGCCGAGCGCGCGCAACACACCGTTACGTTCTTCGTCGAGGGCGCGAATCTGCTTCGTGATTTCGGGATCACGCCCGCCGCCAAAGAACGCATTGCCCGGCTTCCAATATTCGAACTTCTTCGGGGTGCCGCGCACGAGTTTCTTCTTCTGGTCGTAGAGCTTGTTTACGTCCGCCACGATGATGTCGCGGATCGTTTCATCCGGGCAGCCGACCGAACGAAGGTTGGCGATGTATTCCTTGTAATCCGGCGACTCGACCGACTCCCACGTGAAGCGCTTCACGATCGTATTCGTGACAAGTGCCTCCGAATTCGATGTCGCCGGAGAGCGCTGAGAACGCAACGGCTTCTTTACTTCCGCGTTGTCAGCGGAGTTCGCGGCTGACGGGGCGTGAGGACGAAAGGCGTAGAATCCCAGCAACGCATTGGCGAACAACGAGACCGCCAAAAGGATTTTCAGGTTCATGGCAGGAGCATGTGCGGGAGCCGCCGCAAAACAATTCCAATTGTGGGGACTGGTTTCCAATGGGCACAACTCGGGACGCGTAGCGCAGACTTCCGAGTCTGCCGTGTCGCAGGTCTTCGACCTGCGTGGCGTGATAGCTAAACTACGCTCGATCCGTCCCCAGCGCCTGCCGACTGCAAGTCGGCGATACGGCAGACCGGAGGTCTGCGCTACAATAGCGCATGTCCGTTGCGTCCCTTTCCAATCGATCTCAGGCCGATTGGAACCTTTACATCCGTGACCGCCTCACGCTCGAATCGCGGCATGAAGCTCACGTCCTTTCTCGCGGCGATGACGTTCTGGATCGGGGCGCTGGCCTTATCACAGGCGGCAGATGACATCCTGATCGCAGATTTCGAGGGCGCGGATTACGGCGCTTGGAAAGCCGTGGGGACGGCCTTCGGCAAAGCGCCCGCGCGCGGCGCCCTGCCCGGCCAAATGAAAGTCGAAGGGTTCGTTAGCAAGGGACTCGTGAGTTCATTCGCCGGCGGCGACAAAAGCACCGGCACGCTTACCTCAGCGCAGTTCAAAATCGAGCGGCGCTACATTTCCTTCCTGATTGGCGGTGGCGGTTATTCCAACCAGACCTGCATGAACCTGCTCGTGGATGGAAAAGTCACGCACACCGCTGTCGGTCCCAACATTGCCAGCGGCGGCAGCGAACAACTCGCGCCCGCGTCGTGGGACGTCAGCGAGTTCGGCGGACGCGATGCAGTGATTGCGATCGTGGATCGCGCGACTGGCGGCTGGGGCCACATCAACGTCGATCACATCGTCCAAACGGATCGCAAGCCCGCGCAGGAACTGCGCGATGTCGCGCGTGAAATCACGGTGACGAAACGTTATCTGCACTTTCCCGTGAAGAATGGCGCGCCTGGAAAAAAAGTCCGAGTGCTCCGCGGCACGAACGTTGGGCGCTTCTTCGACATCGAACTTGCGGATGGCGAACCGGACTGGTGGGCGTTCCTCGATGTCTCCGCATGGCGCGGCGAGAAACTGACTCTGAAGGTGAACAAGCTGCGCGAAGACTCACGAGCGCTCGAATCCATTTCGCAGGAGGACGCGATCCGCGGCTCAGAGAATCTTTACCGCGAACTGCTTCGCCCGCAGTTGCACTTCAGCGCGCGACGCGGCTGGCTCAATGACCCGAACGGCCTCGTGTTTTACAAAGGCGAGTATCACCTTTTCTTCCAACACAATCCCTACGGCTGGAGCTGGGGAAACATGCACTGGGGACACGCCGTCAGCCGCGATCTCCTTCATTGGGAGGAGAAGGAAGAA
>DATHEW010000352.1:0-2865 GCA_035318425.1 Candidatus Acidiferrum sp.
CCGTGGCATCGCTTCCGCGTTGTTGTTTGTATCTGCGTCTCTTGGTCTCGCTGCTGAAGATCACGCGACCCTTTTCCGAACCAAGATTCAACCGATCCTCAAGGAGTATTGCTACGATTGCCACGCGGACGGCGCGAACAAAGGGCAAGTAGCCTTCGACGAATTCAGGTCGGACGAAACGATGCTCGGCGAGCATGAACTTTGGTTGAAGGCGCTGAAGAACCTCCGCGCGAGCATCATGCCCCCGCCGAAGAGAGCACAACCGAGCGCCGAGCAGAAACGGCAGCTTGAGGAATGGATCAAGACGGCGGTGTTCAAGGCCGACGCGCAAAATCCTGACCCGGGCCGAGTGACAGTTCGCCGACTGAACCGAGTCGAGTATCGAAATACAGTTCGCGACTTGCTCGGCGTGGACTTCGACACGGATAAGGAATTTCCTCCGGACGATTCGGGCCACGGATTCGACAACATCGGCGACGTGCTCACACTGCCTCCGATGTTGTTGGAGAAATACTTGGCAGCAGCAAAATCTGTCGTCACCAAGGCCGTTCCCACCGTGCCGGGCGTGCCTGCGGAGAAAGTCATCGGTGGGCGAGAATTCAGCGGCGAGATTGGTCCGCTCAGCAGCACGAATCGCAGTGCGATGGCGACGAATGCACTCGTGCTCTCTTACTACGAGCGCGCGTCGATATCGAACTCGGTAAAGATCCAACACGCTGGCCGGTATCAGCTCTTGCTCGACTTCACGGCGAACGAACGGTTCGTGGACAACCAGTTCGACTACAACAAATGCCGGCTTGTGTTCAAAGCGGACGGCAAGGAGTTGCACAGCAAAGAATACCCGCGCGAAGGCACCAAGGCGTTTCATTACGAGTTCGATCGCGATTGGAAGCCGGGCGAGCATCAGCTTCTTGTCGAACTGCATCCGCTTACACCAACGAATCGTCAGGTGCGGTCACTGACGCTGCGGCTGGATTCGGTGATGGTGCGGGGACCGTTGGATCAGAAGTATTGGATACGGCCAAAGGATTTTGAAAAATTCTTTGCGAAGGATGCTCCGACTAGCGCATCCGGTCGCCGCGAGTATGCGCGAAAGATATTGGGGCCGTTTATTGAAAAGGCGTATCGCCGTCCCGTGGATACAGAAACGCTCGATCGCTTGGTGAACGTTGTTGAGACGACTTACTCGCAGAAGGGAAAAACGTTTGAAGCAGGAATCGCGCAGGCGATGGTCGCCGTAATGGCATCGCCGCGATTTCTCTTTCGAGAAGAGAGCGCGGAGGCCGCGACCACAACTGCTCATCCATTGGTGGACGAATACGCCCTCGCATCGCGGCTCTCGTATTTCCTTTGGTCGTCGATGCCGGATGCCGAGTTGATGAGCCTTGCGAGCCAAAAGAAACTGCGCGCAAACCTCTCGGCTCAAATGAAACGAATGCTCGCCGACTCGAAGTCCGAAGCGTTCGTGCGCAATTTCGTCGGCCAGTGGCTTCAAACCCGCGATATCGAAACGGTCACCATTGATGGGCGACAGGTGTTGAATCGCGAGATCGCCGAGGCGCCGGTCGTAGCAGCGGCGCCTGTGGTGGATGCGAATCGAGAAAAGCGCATGACGCGTTTCCGCGAGTTGCGGATGAAAGAAGAAACGAATGATGTCGCCATGACTGCCGCCGAGAGGAAGGAGTTGCAGGAAGTCCACGACGGTTTGTTCGGTCCGCAACGCGTTCAAGCCACTCAGACAAATCAGGTCGCGCAACGCGGACAATCCGCACAGACCAATCAATTCGGACGCGGATTTCGTGGCTTTCGCGGGCAGTCTCGTAGTCCTCGCGCAGAACTGACCGGTGAACTTCGCCGCGCCATGCGGCAGGAAACGGAGAAGGCTTTTGATTATATCCTCCGCGAGGATCGCAGCCTGCTCGAAATGGGGGATGCTGAAAGTCTTTCGCCACGGCCGCATCTATCGCCTCCTGCCTGAAGACGCGAAGCCCGCCGCCGCCCCGAAAATGCTCGATGAAACACCTGAGCAACTGGTCGCGCACCTCGCGAACCCGAGCGGTTGGTGGCGTGACACCGCGCAGGCGCTGATCGTTTCGCGCGGCTATAAATCCGCCGTGCCCGCGCTCACAAAAATGGTTGCGCAGCACGCATCGCCCAATGCCCTTGTCCACGCCCTCTGGGTTTTGCAGGGGCTGAATGCGCTTCCCAAGGAATCGATCCTCGCCTCGCTTAAACATCCGAACGCTCGCGTGCGCCGAGCCGCCGTGCAACTCGCGGAGCCGCATTTGTTGCAGCAGGATGCCGGTGTCACTCTTACGCTCTCCGCGATGACTGAAGACGCCGATGCGCAAGTCACCATGCAGATCTTCTTAGCCTTCCGCGCGGCCAAGCAACTGTCGCCTGCCATTCTCGACTTCAAACGCCCGCTCCCCGTCGTGGCCAAGATCATTGAACGCGACAAAAAGTCTAAACTTCAGCGGCTCAGCGACACGGCGCGCCAGGGCAAGCTCGTTTATGAAAGCCTGTGCATTGCGTGCCATGGATCCGATGGCCAAGGAGTTCCTTCGACCGACAAACTGCTCGCGCCTCCGCTCACCAGGTCCATGTGGTTCACGGATGGCGGTCATCTGCCGGTCCTCGCCCGCATTCTGCTCAAGGGCCAGACGGGACTGATTGACGGCGTGAATTACGGCGAAGGCGTCATGGTGCCGTTGCAGAACACGCACAGCGATGAGGAACTCTCCCAGGTGGTTTCCTACATCGGTGAGGGCTGGCATGGCTGGAGCAAGCCGGCCGAGGCGCGTGAAATCGCCACTGTCAGGAAAAGCATCGCTGACCGCGAGCAACCGTGGACGCACGAGGAAC
>DATHEW010000353.1:0-2738 GCA_035318425.1 Candidatus Acidiferrum sp.
GAAGGAACTCGCTGGACCCGTGCCCGCCTGATTTGGAAATGAGACAGGATTAACAGGATCAACAGGATTGAAGGAACGCCTCTCCCAATCCTGTTGATCCTGTTAATCCTGTCTCTTTCTTGAAGCGCGATCCGCCCGGAGACTTGGCATGCGCCAATCGGGCGCCCGCTGAACGCAGATCGGATGGCCGTAGCGCGGCCGTTTCCCCCATCTTTTCCTCGTTTCACGCGTTTATCCGGCCGAAAACGCGTGCATTGTGCTCCCAAATTCCCGGTCCAGAACTTCAGTTTCTTGAGTACGGAACTCAATTCCCCGAGTACGGAACTGAGTTTCTGGGCCCGGAAGTCCCATTTCTTGAGTACGGAACTGAGTTTCCCGCGTACGGAAATGAGTTCCTTGCGTACGGAAACGAGTTTCCCGGTCGGGAACTTCGAGTTCTTGAGTACGGAAATCAGTTTCCCGACCGCAGAAATGGAATCCTTGACCGCGAAAACAGCGCAAAAAGCATCAAACCTAGCAGCCGAACTGAAACTGCGATGGTTGGGAGCGGCGTCCTAACCCCGCCGCACCGGCGAATGAAGATTCCAGAACAACGACGACTTCCGCGGTGCGCTGAGGACAGCACGCCCGACCATTCACGCCAAAATCTCTTTGATCACCTCGCCGTGATCGATGTCCAGCCGCTTGCGGCCGGGAACTTCGAGCTTGTGTGAATTGAGCCCGAGCTGATGAAGCACGGTCGCGTGAATGTCAGTCACGTAGCGCCGATCGACCGCGGAATGGAATCCGATCTCATCCGTTTCGCCGTACGTCACGCCGCCTTTGATGCCACCGCCAGCCAGCCACGCGCAGAACGCTTGCGGATGATGGTCGCGTCCCGTGCCCTCCGCGCCGGGTGATCGACCAAACTCAGTGCCGAATACCACCAGCGTGTCCTTCAACATGCCGCGTTGCTTCAGGTCCTTGAGCAAACCCGCGATCGGCTGGTCCACCTGCTGCGCCAGTTTCGTGTGGTTCGATTTAATCTCGGAGTGCGCATCCCAATCGCCGCCGCCGCCGCCACCGTGAAACAGTTGAACGAAACGCACACCGCGCTCCACGAGCCGTCGCGCCGCCAGGCATTGCTCGCCAAACGCCTTCGTCTCCGGCTTGTCGATGCCGTAAAGTTGGCGCGTCGCCTCGCTTTCCTTCTCGAGCTGAACCGTCTCGGGAATCGATCGCTGCATTTGGAACGCCAGCTCGTACGACTTGATGCGTGCGCGCAAGTTCTGATCATCGGGATAATCAATACCCGCGAGGTTGTTCAACTTCCCCAGCAAGCTCAGATTCGCCGACTGTTCCTCTTGCGTCACACCCTCCGGCGGTTTGATGAACGCCAGCGGTTTCTTCGCATCCACATTTAATCGCACGCCGCCGTACTCGGGACCGAGATAGGCCGCGCCATGCGTGAAAGCGCCGCCGCAGCAATCACCCGTCGGCACACCGAGCACGACGTATTCGGGAAGGTTCTCGTTCATGGTGCCAAGCCCGTAGCTCACCCACGACCCAATCGTCGGATGCTCCAGCTCGCGCGGATGCCGTCCCGTCTGCCACGTGAGCTGCGCGCCGTGATCGTTGTGAATCGTCCAGAGCGACCGCACCACCGCCAGGTCATCCGCGCACTCGCCGACATGCTTGAACCAATCGCCGACCACCAATCCACACTCGCCGTATTTCTTGTAGCCCGTCTGCAAGGGCATGATCACCTTGCGATTGCCGTGGGAAGGATTGGCTCCGATCACGTCCTTGCCTTCGGTCTTCACCACATCCTTATACGGTGTGTCGGAGATCGACTTGCCCGCGTATTTGTTCAGTTCGGGCTTCACATCAAAACTCTCGAGATGACTCACGCCGCCGCAGAGAAAAATCCAAATCACCGACTTGGCCTTGGGCGTGAAGTGCGGCTGCCCATCCGGCGGATGCCAGCCCGATTCATCTGCACGCGCGACACCGTTCTTAAACAACATCGCGCCGAGCGCGAGTCCCGTGAAGCCCATGCCGGTGTCAGCGAGAAACGAACGGCGGGTGATGCCGGGGCAATTCGGATGGCGTTTGTGTTTCATCGGATGGTCACGAAGTCATTGTGGTTGAACAGAACTGTCACCAGGCGCTCTCGCGCATTTTCCTCGGTGACGCCCGTCGCGCGTTCAGAGATAAAATCGCGGCACAGCTTCAATTCGTCCGGTCGCGGATGGCGCGCCAGGATTTGCTCGAACGCGGCGCGCGCAAATGCATCAGCGTCGTCACCCTTGCTCGCAAGAGTCGTTGCCAATGCTTTGGCCATGCGCGATGTCAGTTCGTTGTTGGACATCGCGAGCGCCTGTTGCGGTACAACGGTCGGGCGCCGCACGTAGCACTCAGTAACCGTTGGCCCATCGAAAATTTTCAGGAACTCCACTTCCTTCTCCGCCGCTTGACGCAAGTAGATGCTGCGGCGGTTCGACTTGAGGCCCTGCATGTGATCGATGTCCGGCCCGCCCATGGCGGAATCGAGTTCTCCGGCAACGTGGAGCAGATTATCGCGCACCAGCTCGGCTTCCATGCGACGCGAGTTCATGCGCCACAGATAAACGTTGTCGGGATCGAGCTTGGCGTTCGCCTCATCGGGCGTGGAGGCCATCCGATACGTGCTGCTGGTCAGGATCAGGCGATGGAGGTGCTTCATGGACCAATCGCCAGTGGCGCTCGCTGTCCTCAGC
>DATHEW010000354.1:0-3476 GCA_035318425.1 Candidatus Acidiferrum sp.
GAAGTTTTTCGTTGCGGCAAAACGCCTCCGCTTCGGCAGCGCTGGTAAAATTTCGCGCCTGTTTGGCGTGAGACGACCAATCACCGCCATCACTCCAATAGCGACCGTCACGAGGAGAGCGAATATGAATGAGGGTGGCCATTCGCGGGTTGAATCGTAGCGAACGGGTCGTTGGCTGCAACCGAGAATTGCCGAAACTTTGGCGGGCCTTGCGCCAAATGGGAGTTTTGCCCGTTTTGTCACGGAACTCGAAAATGACTGAGTTTGCTTCATCATTCGCGAAGAGATCATCGCCGCCGGCGAATCACCTCCGGTTTTTGACGTCACGATCTCATCAAGATTGAAGCGGTTGACTGGCATTCTCAAAACGTGTGCAGTGGCCGCGCAAATTCCGAAACAACACGTGTGAAGAAGTACAACGTCGGCATCATCGGTTACGGCTGGGTCGCCAGCGCTCACATCCCAGCCATCAACGCCAGCGCCCAGGCACAGGTCACCGCGGTCTATTCATCCCGCAAGCTCGATGGCGCTGAAGTCAGCGCGAAGCACGGTGGTTCGATTCGCAGTTTCACGAGCGTCGATGAGCTGTTGCGCGATCCCAGCATCCATGTCGTGTCGATTTGCAGCTATCCGTACCAACATCGTCAGCACGCCAACGCCGCGGCGAAAGCGGGCAAGCACATCATCATCGAGAAACCGCTCGCGTTGTCGTGGGATGATTGCGTGGCAATCACGAATGCGGTCGATGCCGCGGGTGTGAAGATGTGTGTCTGTTTCGAGTGCCGTTTCTCCAGCCAGTTTCTCGCGACGAAATCAGTGATCGATCAGGGCTTGCTTGGAGACATTCATTACGGCGAGATCGATTACTATCACGGCATCGGGCCGTGGTACGGGCAGTTTCGCTGGAACACGCGCAAGGACGCCGGCGGCAGCGCACTGCTCACCGCGGGTTGTCACGCACTCGATGCGCTGTTGCTCTGCATGGGCAATGACGTTGCTGAAGTGACGAGCTACGACTCGAAGTCGAAAAGCGAAGTCTTCGCGCCGTACGAATTCAACACGACAAGTGTGACGATCCTGAAATTCAAAAGCGGCCGCATCGGAAAGTGCGCCGCCGTCGTCGATTGCTTTCAACCGTATTACTTCCATACCCATCTGGTGGGCAGCCACGGCAGCTTGCTCGACAACAAGTTCCATTCGGCACGCGTCAACGGCTTGAACAAAAACGCGTGGAGCAATCTCTCGATGAAGATGCTCGATTCCGGTGACGTGTCGGATCACCCATACACGACTCAGTTCCAGGCGTTCTTCGATGCGCTTGATCGTGGCGAGAACATGCCGCTCACCAGCCTCGACGACGCGATCCGCACGCATGAGGTGATTTTCGCGGCGGACAAGAGCGCGGCGACGGGCAGGCCTGTGAGTTTGTGATTCGCAAATGACGCAGATTTCGCACAGAAGAATGCGTTCCGATTCATCTGCGCAATCTGTGAAATCCGCGGATCAAACAAAATGTGCCATCGCCATCGCTGCACACCCGGACGACATCGAGTTCGTCATGGCGGGCACGTTGTTGCTGCTGCAGCAACGTGGTTGGGAAATCCATTACTTCAATCTATCGAGCGGCAATTGCGGCAGTGTGCGATACAACGCGCCGACGACGCGACGGAAACGTCTCGCTGAAGCCAAAAGCGCGGCGAAACTTCTCGGCTCCCATTTTCATCCGCCCATCGCTGACGATCTCGAAATCTTTTACAATGAGAAGTTACTGCGTCGGGTTGCCGCAGTGATTCGCGAGGTGAAGCCGTCAATCGTGCTCACGCATTCGCCTCAGGATTACATGGAAGATCACATGAACACGTCGCGGCTTGCGGTGACGGCGGCGTTTTCGCGCGGCATGCCGAACTTCGTCACGACGCCACGCCGAAAGCCCGTTGATGATGACGTGACGGTTTATCACGCCATGCCACATGGATTGTGCGATGGGTTGCGCCAGTCCATCACGCCTGACGCATTCGTGAACACGATTTCAGTTCACGACACCAAAGTTGCCGCTCTGGCCGAGCATCGCAGCCAGCAGGAGTGGCTCGATGTATCACAAGGCATGAATTCGTACGTTCGCGCGATGGACGAGATGTCGCGCGAAGTCGGTCGCATGTCGCGGCGCTTCAAACACGCCGAGGGCTGGCGCCGACATTTGCATCTTGGCTTGTGCGCTAAGGATGCCAATCCGCTTCGCGGCGCGCTCGGACGCGATTACCTTCAGCGCTGATGGCCGGCAATTTCAGCGAACCAATTTTCAAAGACTGGGCCAAGCCCGGACCCATTCCGCCCGGAGCGTTCGGGCGCGGACCTGAAGTCGAAGCTGGCGAAACTCTTGATGCCATCAGCGGTTATTTCCGACTTTTCCAACTCACCAACGGACACCGCTTCTCAACCGACGACGTCCTGACCGCTTGGTATGGGACGAGTTGGTGTCCGAACGCACGGACGGTGCTTGATCTGGGCAGTGGCATTGGAACCGTCGGCATGATCGCGGCGTGGCGATTGCAAGGGGCGCGCTTCGTCACAATTGAAGCGCAGGAAGAGAGCGTTCGGTTGGCGCGCAAATCAGCGCGATGGAACGGACTCGAAGCGCGTTACGAGATTCGTTGCGGCGATTTCCGCGACAGCGGCGTGTTGAGTCCTGAAGAGAAGTTCGATCTCGTGCTCGGCAGTCCGCCTTACTTTCCGCCCGGCAGCGGTGTGGAAGGAGATCATCCGCAGAAGATTGCGTGCCGATTCGAGATGCGGGGCAACATCGCGGACTATTGCGCAACCGCCGCGCGGCATTTGGATCGCGGCGGTTGGTTCGCGTGTGTCTTTCCGGTGAATCCAAGCGAACAACATGAGCGCGTGAAGGAAGCCGCGCGTGCGTCCGGCCTCACGATCGTGCGCTGGCGTTCGGTGATGTTGCGCGAAGGTGAACGGCCGCTGCTCGGCTTGTTCGCGATGGCGCGCGCCGAGGATCTGCCTGAACCGATGCGCAAACAATCATGGCAGGAGCCGCCGCTGATCATCCGAACGTGTGATGGTGCGGTGCATCCAGAGTATTCTGCTGTGAAATTGTCCTTCGGTTTCCCGCCGTGATGACAGGAGCGCGGACGGTCTCGTCCGCGCGAACATCGTAGCGGGATCACGAACTCGCGGACGAGACCGTCCGCGCTCCTGTCATGCTTCGATTTTGAACGGCATACCGATCTCGCGCCCAGACGCCTTCACCCGCAGACGCGCCACCCCTGAATGCATTCCCGGCTCCAATTCTCGCAAGACAGCGATGTAGTAATGATCGTTGCGATTTCCTTGCGGACCTTTCGTCGTGACTTCATTC
The DNA here is from genome assembly GCA_035318425.1 of Candidatus Acidiferrum sp. GTDB lineage: Bacteria > Verrucomicrobiota > Verrucomicrobiia > Limisphaerales > SIBH01 > JANNGC01. The sequence continues at coordinate 3,371 of DATHEW010000354.1, forward strand.
GCATCGAGTCGCTTCCCATCTAGTGTCAGTTGCACGAGTTCCGTGATCTGGGTTTTCGGCACGCCTTGGTTGGTCGTCTCCCACCAGCAACGCACGCGCAGTGACG
>DATHEW010000355.1:0-5901 GCA_035318425.1 Candidatus Acidiferrum sp.
AACGCAAGCTGATCATTGCCGGTAATTGGAAGATGAACAAAACCGCGGCCGAGGCGCTGGACCTCGTCAACGATTTAAAACTCGAACTCGCCGCCGTGAAGGACGTGGACATCGTGGTCTGTCCGCCATTCACTGCGCTGAGCGATGTTTCGAAGACGATTCTCACCGCGAAGAATCTGGCCTTGGGCGCGCAGAACATGAGCGAGAACAGCGTCGGGGCATTCACCGGCGAGATCGCTGCGACGATGCTGAAGGAGTTCTCCGTGCGCTACGTGATCCTCGGTCATTCCGAGCGCCGCCAATATCAGCAGGAGAACGACGAATTGGTTTCGAAGAAGGCAAGGGCGGCGCACGCGGCATCGCTCAAGCCAATCGTGTGCGTGGGCGAGACATTGAACGAGCGCGAGGCCGGTCACATGGAACAAGTGCTCGAACGCCAGGTCCGCGGCTCACTAGATGGACTCACGAAAGAGCAGATGGCCGAGACGGTCGTGGCTTACGAGCCGGTCTGGGCCATCGGCACGGGCAAGACCGCCAGCGCGCAGCAGGCGCAGGATGCCCATGCCTTCATCCGCGGAGTGATCGGCAAAATGTTTGATGAGAACGTTGCCCGCAAGGTGCGCATCCAATATGGTGGCAGCGTCAAACCGGCGAACGCGAAGGAACTGATGGGATTGCCGGACGTGGACGGGGCGCTCGTGGGCGGTGCGGCGCTCGAAGTGCGCAGCTTCGCGGACATCGTTAAGAACTCAATACAGTAACAGTATGCTCGGATTTTTTATTGGCCTGTTGACCGTTGTAATGGTGCTTGTTTGCGCCTTTCTCATTCTGCTCGTGCTCGTGCAATTGCCGAAGAAGGAAGCGGGCATGGGCCAGGCCTTTGGCGGCGCTGCCACGGACGCGCTGTTCGGCGCCGGGTCCGGGAATGCGCTCACGAAGATGACGAAGTGGGCGGCGGGAATTTTCTTCGTGCTCGCCATCTTACTCACGGTGTTATCGAACTACCGATCTGGCAGCACTGGCGGATCGCGGCTTCAAGACTTGATGAACAAAGCACCGGCACCCGTGCCGCCGCCGACACTTCCAGCGACGCCGCCTCCAACAACGACCACTGGAATCAACATTGTGGTGCCGACGAATGTGCCAGCTGTCGGTACGCCCGCACCATCTGTGACGACTCCCGTTCCCGCGCCGGCCAAGTAACCGGTTATCGCGCCAGCAATGAGCGCTTTCGCAAACGCCCTCTTCCACGTGAAGAGGGCGTTTCACTTTTTCGCGATTGGCCTGGCCGTGCTGCTTGTCGGCTGCAAGGCGCGCGAACAACGCGCCGACCTCGTTCTCATCAACGGCGTGGAACCGGAGACAATCGACCCGCATGTTCTTACCGGCCAGGCGGACGGCCGCGTCGCTGGCGCGCTGTTCGACGGCTTGATGCAGTTCGATCCGAAGACCGGCGACGCCGTGCCCGGCATCGCTGAACGCTTTGAAATTTCTCCCGACGGTCTGACTTATACATTTCATTTGCGCACCAACGCCGCGTGGTCCACGGGCGACCGCATCACGGCTGAGGATTGCGTTCTTTCCTGGCGTCGCGCCGTCACGCCCGAGACTGTGGCCGACTACGCCGGCCAACTCTTCTATATTCGGAACGCGGAAGCGTATTTCCTCGGGAGGACCAATGCATCCACGGGAAAGCGATACACCGCCGAGGACATCGCCATGCAAGCGCTCGACGACCATACGATGCGTGTGGATCTCGTCGCGCCGACCGCGTTTTTTCCGGAGCTCTGCGCGTGTTGGGTCATGAAAATTGTTCCCGCCAAAGCGATTGAGAAATATGGCGACCGCTGGATGCGCCGCACAGGTGTCCCCTTCAGCGGAGCGTTCACGCTCGAGTCGTGGACGGTCAACGATCGCATCCGCATGCGGAAGAATCCGCACTATTGGAATGCCGCCCAGGTGCAATTCGAGGTCGTGGACTGGCTTCCTTTGCATGATCCAAACCTGGCGCTGAATACTTTTCTGCGCGGTGATGCCGACCTGATCTTCGACAAGCGCCGAGTGCCCGCCGAGTTGATCGACGTCCTGCGGCAGCAGCCCTACACCCACGCGTTCGATGTTTTCTCTACATTTTTTTACCGCTACAACGTGACGCGGAAACCATTTGACGACCCGCGCGTGCGCAAAGCCCTCGCGATGGCGGTGGACAAGCGCCGCATCGTGGATCGGATCATTCGTGGTGGCGAGTTGATCGCAACGCATTTTACTCCACCCGGCATCCGCGGCTACGAGCCGCCGCAAGGCATCGGCTATGATCCGGAGGGCGCGCGCGAACTTCTGGCCGAGGCAGGGTATCCGAACGGCACGAATTTCCCGCTGTTCCGCTTCCTGGTTCAGAGCACCACGCAGCCTATCCAGACCGCGGTCGAGCTGCAGGAAATGTGGAAGCGTGAATTGAACATCCGGATGGAGTTGCAGCCCATCGAATGGAAAGTCTTCCTACGCCAGCAGTCGCAAACGAATTTCGATCTCTCCTACAGCAGTTGGATCGGCGACTACAAAGACCCGAACACGTTCCTCGACATGTTCATGGAAAAGAACGGCAACAATCGCACCGGCTGGAGAAGCGCGCGCTATGACGCGTTGATGCATGAAGCGAACTCGCAGGCCGACAAGATGAAACGATTCGCGCTCTTGCGGGAAGCGGAAGCGATTCTCGTCCGGGCCGAAGCGCCCATCGTCCCTCTTTATTTCGAGAAAGGGCTAATGTTCTACGACCCGAACAAAGTTGAAGGTGTTTATTCGAACCTGGTCGATGAACATCCCGTCTGGGCAATGAGGCGCAAAGCAGGTCGACCTTCGACCCTCGACTGAGATGTATTACCTCAAGCGACTGCTCTTCCTCTTCCCGGTCCTGCTCGTGATCAGCTTCCTCACGTTCGCATTGCTGCGCATCGCTCCGGGCGGACCTTTTGATCGCGAGCGCGCACCGGCGTCGGAGGAGATTCGGCGCATGCAAGAAGCGAAGTATCACCTCGATAAACCATTCCTCGTTCAATACGGCATCTACGTGCGCGACCTGTTCGGCGGCGACCTGGGGCCCTCTACGCAATATCGCGATCACTCGATCAACGACATTGTTGCCAGCGCGCTGCCGGTGTCGTTGACGCTCGGTTTGCTCGCGTTCTGTTTTGCGCAAGGCATCGGCATTCCGCTTGGGTTCTACACCGCCGTGAAGCGTGGGCAATGGGGCGACTATATCGGCAGCTTCATCGCGCTGCTCGCCTTTTGCATTCCGTCGCTCGTGATCGGACCGCTGCTTATCATGATTTTCGCGCTGAAGCTTGGATGGCTTCCGCCCGCACTTTGGGAAACGCCCGTGCATGTCATCCTGCCGACGATCGCCCTCGGACTTTATTACGGCGGACGCGTCGCGCGTCTCTTACGCGAAGGAATGACCGAAGTTTTGAAGCAGCCGTTCATCATCGCCGCGCGCGCGAAGGGACTGAGTGAGACAAAGCTGCTTTGGAAACACGCGCTCCGCCTCGGCATCCTTCCCGTCGTGTCTTATTCGGGGCCAATGCTCGCCGATGTCCTCGTAGGCTCCTTCGTCATCGAGAGCGCGTTCGGCCTTCCCGGCATCGGCATCTTCGTCGTGACCAGTGTGCAGAACCGCGATTACGCCATGACGATGAGTCTTACACTGCTCTACGCCGTGCTGCTGCTCGTGATGAACCTGCTCGTTGATTTCCTCTACACCGTCCTCGATCCGCGCGTGAAATATGAGTGACGTCGCGCCGGAACATCTGAGCCCCAATCAGCGCGCATGGCGGCGGTTTCGTCGTAACGGGCCGGCGATTATCGCGCTCGTTTTCCTCGCGTTCCTGCTCCTCACGATCGCGTTTCTCCCGACGCAGCCGCCGAACAACACAACCGATCTTCAATTTTCAAAACCGACGGCGAAGCATTGGTTCGGCACCGACATTCATGGACGCGACTTATTCGCCCGCGTGATTGCCGGCGGACGCGTTTCACTCCTCGTCGGTGCGGTTGGCGCGAGTGTCAGTCTTGTCATCGGCGTGCTCTGGGGCGCCATCGCGGGCTATGTCGGCGGACGCACCGACACGATCATGATGCGCGTGGTCGATGTACTTTATTCGCTGCCGACCGTGATCTTCGTGATCGTGATGATCGCACTGCTCAACGGCTACATTGCCACCGCGAAAGCCGGAAGCTTCATCAGCGAGAACGAAGTATTGTTGCGAATGCTGCTCCTGTTCGTCGGCATCGGCGCGGTGTCATGGCTCACCATGTCGCGCATCGTTCGTGGTCAGGTGCTTTCGTTGAAGAACCGCCAGTTCATCGACGCCAGCCGCTCTCTTGGCGCCACGCACTCGCGGATTCTGTTCAAGCACATCCTGCCAAACGTCGCGGGTGTGATCCTCGTGTACCTGACACTCACCGTGCCTTCAGTGATTCTCTACGAAAGCTTCCTGAGCTTCCTCGGCATGGGAGTTCAACCGCCGATGGCGAGCTGGGGTTGGCTCATTTCAGAAGGCGCGCACCAATTGAACCCGATCCGCATTTACTGGTGGCTGCTGGTTTTCCCGTGCGTCGTGATGATCATGACCTTGCTCGCGTTGAACTTCCTCGGCGACGGTCTGCGCGACGCGTTCGATCCGCGCGCGGAACACTAAAAGCCAACTCATAAACCGCAACGGAGCGCGGCTATTTCCGAAGGACCAGCCGCAGCGCTTCGGACGTCAATGACTGTGGCACCTGCTGCGGCTGACGATTCGCACAGCCGCGCTCCCGGAGACTCACGGACTCGTGGAACTCGTCTCTCCACGAATTTTCACGGTGAATCGCGGCTCGTAGATCCAAGTGCCTTTGCACTTCGGGCACTTGCCGGGACGCGACAATTTGTCCTTTGCGAATTCAAAGCCGCACTTCCGGCACTCGGCGGATTCCACTACCAAATCGTATTCGGCGTGCTTCGAACTTTTCGCGAGATGACTCAGCGCATCAATCACGTCCTTGGGTGTCTCGCGGACTTCCCTCGCGATTTCGGAAAGCGTCATCGAACGATCGAGCAACAGCGGAATCAGGTCGCGACGAAACATGCAAATCAGGATAGCACACGCAGCCGTCAATCACTTGCTCGCGGATCAAAGATACTTCGCCAGCAACGGTGCCAGATCCTTCTTCGTCTTTGCCGGCCAGAACTTTTTGTCGGTCATGATGCTGTTGTGAAGGGCCGAGTGGCACGGCCAATTTGGCTCTGCGGGAATCTGCGGCATGACGGTGGCAACGATCTTCTTCGCGGCTTCCGCGTTGCGGCGCAGGTTATCGAGCACGATGTCCACCGTCACGTGCACCTCATCGGCTTTCCAGCAATCGTAGTCGGTAATCATGGCCATGGTGGCGTAAGCGATCTCTGCTTCGCGCGCGCACTTCGCTTCACCAAGATTCGTCATTCCGATCACATCGTAGGCTGCGCGATGGTTGGTCAATGACTCCGCGCGTGTGCTGAATGCGGGTCCCTCCATGTTCACATACGTGCCGCCATCGTGAATCTTCACGCCCACTTTTCTTCCTGCGCGAAGCAGGAGTTGTCGCAGCTCTTCACAGATCGGATCGGCGAACGCGACGTGTGCCACGATGCCGCGTCCGAAAAACGTGTGCTCAAACGAACGCTTGGTGCGATCGAGGAATTGGTTTGGCAACACGATCTCGCATGGCTTGTACTTGCCCTGCAACGAACCGACCGCGCTTACGCTGACGATCCATTGCACGCCGAGCTTCTTCATCCCCCAGATGTTCGCGCGATGGTTGAGCTCGCTGGGAAGAATGCGATGCCCGCGCGCGTGACGTGGAAGGAAGACAACATCGCGCCCGCCG
>DATHEW010000356.1:0-6111 GCA_035318425.1 Candidatus Acidiferrum sp.
GGCGTTTGGAATCGCGCGACGATTTCACGCCAAGCGGCAGGATCAGTCTTGCACTGGGTCTGAGCAGAATCATTCATCATTATTCGTCCTCCTTCGGATGCGGGAGCAACGTACGGTAAGAGCGTCTTTGTTTCGCGCAAAGGATTTTTTGAGAATACAACTGGCTGCCCAATGCGAAGGGAGCGAAGTTTCGCGAAGGAAACTTTTTACTTCTTCGTCCCCTTCGCTTCCTTCGCGATCTTCGCGAGAACTCCGTTTCCTCCGTCGCCAGGAACCGGTTCATGCCGCTGACCTGACTGACCATTCTGCTGCGCGCGCAAGGGGGCGGGAGTTATCCGCAGAGCGCGCAGATTTCACAGATTCCGGAATCTTGCGTCATCTGCGAAATCTGTGGACCGTCCACTCTCGTCATGTCCTCGACCTAGCGGGCAGACGCCTCGAAGTTCGCGCGATGCGGACGAAGGGAGCGAAGTTTCGCGAAGAAGCTTTTACTTCTTCGTCTCTTTCGCTTCCTTCGCACCTTCGCAAGAACTCCGATTCCTCGGTTGCCGGTCGTTTCGACGGCGTGCCGTTCCCGCCAGAGTTTTCTCGTTCGCTTACTTGACTCTCCGCAACCCGTGGCGGAGCCTCACCGCCGCTCCGCACAAAGCGGCGCAAACCAGTCAAATGATCAAATATATGACCACAAGCGTCGCCGCGGCGGCGCTGTTCACCACCATGTTGAATGCTGCTGACGACAAGCTGGATCTTAAGGATGCAAAGCAAAAGTCCAGCTACGCCATCGGCATGGACATTGGCGGCAATTTCAAGAAACAGGAGATCGACATCGATCCCAAGGCCATGGCGGCCGGCCTGGCCGATGCGATGAGCGGCAAAACGCAGTTGACCGAAGCGGATGCCAAGGCGGTCCTCACTGAGTTTCGCATGTCCATGATGTCCAAGATGCAGGAGAAGGAAAAAGCCTCCGGCGAAAAGAACGTCAAAGCCGGTGAAGATTTTCTCGCGGCCAATGCCAAGAAAGAAGGCGTGAAGACCACCACCACCGGGCTTCAATACAAAGTGCTGAAGGCGGGTGACGGCAAAGGCAAGACGCCGAAGTCCACTGATACGGTGAAGGTCCATTATCACGGCACGCTGATCGATGGCACGGTGTTCGACAGTTCGGTGGAACGCGGCGAGCCGGCGGAGTTTCCCGTGAACGGTGTCATCCCAGGCTGGACCGAAGTGCTCCAACTCATGAAAGAAGGCGACAAGTGGCAGGTTTATATCCCGGCCAAGCTCGCCTACGGCGAACGCGGCGCCGGCGGCAAGATCGGTCCCAATGCGGCCCTCGTCTTTGACGTCGAGCTGTTGAAGGTGCAGTAAGAACAAACAAACGATTTCAGCGAAGGCGTCCCAAACGGGACGCCTTTTTCATTTCGTCCAAACAGTGTGGATATTCCAGAGCAATTTGGGAGTCGGTTTGAGTGTGTTGTTGCAACTCATTCGCCGAATCGCGCCCTGGCCTCGCGCCTCTTTCCATTCCGGCGAATGCGACAGATCGAGTTCGATCTGGACCCGCATCGCGAATGACGCGCTCGTGTTGATTCAAAAAGAACACCCGCGCGCGATGCTGATGCACCGCGGCGGGTGGGGTAGTTTTGAAACGGTCTCAGTTTAATTCGACGAGCTGCCGACTTGCGTTTCCAGGCTTTTCGCCTGTTGCAAATGTTCACGCAACGTGGGGACTGTCTTCTGCGCGAAGGCTTTTACATCCGCGTCGTCCGCCTTCTCCGCGGCTTTTTCGAATTCCTTCACGTCTTTCTCGTGGTCTTTGACTGCCATGCGAACGAACTCGCGATCAAACTCGGTGCCGGATAGTCCCTGCAGCTTTTTCATGCCGGCGTGTTCCTTATGATCGCTGCCCTCGGTTTCGCGCACTTTGGTGCGGTCACTGTCCGTCGTGCCGCTCACGATTTTTTCCTCGGGCAATGTCACGCCCTTTTGCGATGCGAGCTGCTTCAGTTCCGTGCCCGCCTTCGTATGATCGTCGATCAGGCGTTGAGCGTATTGTTTCACCTGGTCGTTCTGCGCTTTTTCGACGCCGAGCTTGCCCATGTGAATTTCCATCTTGCCGCCCTTGCATGCCTCCTCGATGAACTTCTTGTCCGAACGGCTGAGCTTGCCGCCGCTTTGACTCGCTGCGTTGGCACCGGCAGCGCCCTTGGCGTCGATGTCCGACTTTGAATCAACGTCCTGATCTTGCGCCCGCAAGGACGCACCTGATAGGGCGAGTAAAGTGCAGACTGCGAACGTGAGTGTGGTTTTTGCATTAACGATTTTGTTGGTTTGAAACATTTTCAGCATAAGAACTCCTTTTCACGACGCACGAGCGGGTGATGTGCCAACGATCACGTTGAATCGGCTCAGGCGCGACGCCACTATCGCGTCGTGAAAATCTCCATCGTCGTGCCCGCCTTCAATGAGGAGAAACTTTTGCCGGCCACGCTCCAGAGCATTCGTGCGGCGAGCGCCGCATTCGTGACGCGTGGATGGATCGTGGAACTCGTTGTGTGCGACAACAACTCCACCGATCGCACAGCGGACATTGCGCGGGCTGAAGGCGCTCACGTTGTCTTCGAGCCCATTAACCAAATCGCTCGCGCGCGAAACACCGGCGCGGCTGCGGCCACGGGAGACTGGATCATCTTCGTCGATGCCGACTCACTTCCGTCTCGCGAACTGTTCGCGGACGTTGCTGACGCGATCCTCGGCGGCCGCTGTCTTGCCGGCGGCGTCACGGTGGAATTGGATCAATGGTCCATGGGGCTTTGGTTTTTCACACGAATATGGAACACCATCAGCCGCTTCAATAGATGGTGCGCGGGTTCATTCATTTTCGTCGATGCAGAAGCGTTTCGAGCGATTGGCGGATTCAGCCACGAACTCTTCGTTTCCGAAGAACTCGATCTAAGCCAGCGTTTGCACAAGCTCGCGAAGCAGCGTGGCAAACGTGTCGTGATCCTCCGTCGCCATCCGCTCGTGACCTCCGCGCGCAAGGTACATCTGTATGGACATCTCGCGCATTTGAAATTCCTGTGGCGACTGGTCGTTCGACGCGGTCGCGTGCTCCGGACGCGAGCGGATTGCGCCATCTGGTATGACGGGCTGCGGTGAATGCGTCACAAGGTCTGAACTCGAGCCCATGCCGAAACTGAATCCATTTGCCTTGAGATAAGTCGCACCGGAAAAAGTCAGACGCGCTTCAGTCGAAACTTTTGTCATGACTCCCGCGTCTTTCGACGTAGTATTCAGGGCATTCACCATGATGCTGGGACGTGATTCATCGCACATCGCAAGGACTGTATTCGTACGGTTCAGTTGTACGACTGTCTTGGCTTCATTGCTCTGTTCGGTGATGGCCGCTGCGCAAGCCCCCGCGAGTGCGCGGTTCGAAAAAGAAATCCTGCCGATCCTCAAAACCTATTGCTACGACTGCCACGGCGATGGATCGAGCAAGGGCAAAGTCTCGCTCGATGAATTCAAGACACATGCGGAGTTGCTCGCCGATCGCGAATTGTGGGCAGCCGCGCTGAAGAACTTACGCGCGGGCCTCATGCCACCCGAAAAGAAGGCGCGCCCCTCTGCTGCCGAACAGCACGCACTCGAGAGTTGGATCAAGAGCGAAGTCTTTCAAACTAATCCGCAGAACCCTGATCCCGGTCGCGTCACGGTGCGGCGTCTCAATCGCACCGAATATCGCAACACCATCCGCGACCTGATGGGATTTGACTTCAAGGTCGAGGAGGAACTCCCGCCTGACGATACGGGCTACGGCTTCGACAACATCGGCGATGTGCTGACCATCTCGCCGTTGCTTCTGGAGAAGTACATGGAAGCAGCGGAGAAAATTACTGCCGCTGCCGTCCCCCGGAACGGACGTGTTCCCGGCGAGACATTGCTCATCGATGGCGAACCGCGGCGAGGGCAGGGGAGAGCGGGCGGCGAGCGCACCAGCTTTTACGAGAGCGCGAAACTCGATCGCACCTTCAATGCACCGCACGATGGGACGTATCGCATCGCACTGAATTTCGAAGTGCTCGGGGAATTCGTTTTCGATCCAGGCCGTAGTCGTGTCGTGTTGAAAGCGAATGGCGCCAACGTGTGGACGAATGAGTTCGAGTGGGCCGACAATAAGAAGTTCAGCTTCGACGTGGAGCAGAAATGGAAAGCGGGCAAACACGCCTTGGCCCTCGAGGTGCATCCACTCACGCCCGTTACTGAGAAGAAGAACTCGCTCAACCTCCGCATCGCGTCCGTCCGCGTCGTGGGTCCAGTGGAGGAAAAATTTCTTGTCGCGCCGAAGAATTACGAACGTTTCTTCTCGAAGGATCCGCCGAAGGCTGCGGCTGACCGTCGTGATTACGCGCGTGAAGTGTTGAGCCGCTTTGCACGGAAGGCATATCGCCGCCCCGTCGATGACCGCACGATCACGCGGCTCGTGAGCATCGCGGAGAATGTTTACACGGAGCCCGGGAAACGGTTCGAGGACGGAATTGCGCAGGCGATGATTCCGCTGCTGGCTTCGCCGAAGTTCCTGTTCCGCATCGAGGACGCACAGGCGAGCGCCGCGGAGAAATTTCCGTTCGTGGACGAGTATGCGTTCGCTTCCCGGCTCTCATATTTCCTCTGGTCCACCATGCCGGACGAGGAGTTGTTTCGCCTGGCGGAGCGTGGCGAGTTGCGCAAGAACCTCGGCGCGCAACTCAAGCGCATGCTGGCGGATGAGCGATCCGACTCATTGATCCAAAACTTCGTCGGGCAATGGCTCCAGGTACGCGACGTCGAGGGCATCGACATTAACGCCGGCATTGTGATCGCGCGTGACCGCGGCGAAGACAGAGAAAGGCAGCGGCGCTCCCGGCGCATCCAGGAACTGCGCGAGATCGGTGATGACAAACGCACGCCGGAGCAGGAAAAGGAGCTTCAAGAGTTCTTCGCGCAACGGCGCCAGCGTGGTAATCGTCAGAACCAAATCACGGAGCTCGACCGCGATCTGCGGCGCTTTCTGCGTGACGAGACGTTGATGTATTTCGGGTACGTGATGCGCGGCGACCGCAGCGTGCTGGAACTGATCAACTCCGATTACACCTTTCTCAACGAGCGGCTCGCCAAACATTACGGCATGACGAACATCACGGGTGCGGAGATGCGGCACGTCACTTTGCCCGCTGACAGTCCGCGTGGCGGTGTGCTCACGCACGGTTCTGTCCTAATCGTAACATCAAACCCGACCCGCACGTCGCCAGTGAAGCGCGGGTTGTTCATCCTCGATAACATTCTCGGCACGCCGACCCCGCCTCCGCCGCCGGATGTTCCGTCGCTCGAAGATTCCGAGAAGGAAGTTGTCGGCGCGAACCCGACGTTGCGTGAGACGCTCGCAATTCATCGCGAGAAACCGTTGTGCAGCTCATGCCACAACCGCATGGACCCGCTTGGCCTTGCGCTGGAAAACTTCAACGCGCTCGGCATGTGGCGCGACAAGGAACGCGGCAAGCCGATCGACGCCGCCGGCAAGCTGATCACGGGCGAGACATTCACTGACATTCGCGAAGTGAAGCGCGTGCTCGCGTCGCGGCATCAGATGGATTTCTACCGTTGCCTCACCGAGAAAATGCTGACGTATGCGCTCGGCCGCGGGCTGGAATATTACGACGTGGAAAGCGTCGATAGAATCGTGGAGAAGCTGGAAAAGGAGAACGGGCGGTTCTCGGCGTTGCTGACAGGTATCGTTGAGTCGGCGCCGTTTCAGCGGATGCGCCTGCCGGATAAACAGGCACCGAAGGCAGCGGTGATCGAGCAAGCGAAGAACTGAAAGGGACAATGATGCAAACGAAACACCAGGACCAGGCAGCGCGGCGATTGATGGCTCTGAACCGGCGTAATTTCCTGCGCGGACTGGGCGCATGCGTGGCGTTGCCGGCGTTTGAAACATTCATGCCGTCACGAATGATCGCGGCTCCAGCGACACAGCTCGCGAGCGCCGGAAGCGGAGCGCCGCTGCGCATGGCATTCGTCTATTTTCCGAACGGTGCGATCCCCCCCCCCCCCCCCCCCCCCCCCCCCCCCCCC
>DATHEW010000357.1:0-13711 GCA_035318425.1 Candidatus Acidiferrum sp.
CTTTCGAGCTTTGCGGTCGGCGATGCCAGCGACGGGTTGGTGCGGATCGCGAACGCGACGACTCGCTCCCGATCGGGCAAGGAATTCGTCCAATCGCCTCACGCTTTTGTGAATCGAAGTCACTCCGGGTTCTACGGCATCGTGAACAGCGAGGAAGGTTATCAAAACCTGACGCGGTTTCTCTTTGGTGATGTGCGCGCGGATGGTTATCTCGACGTCGATGAGCTCACGCTCCCGCCCGCGGTGCAAAAGGAGAAGGATAGTGGTAAGGAAGTACGCGCCTCGTATTTCTTCGAAGTAGCGGTGAGTATTCGCGGCAAGCCGTGGCAGTTGCATCGCCGCACGGCGAACGAAAACAGCGCCATCTTCCGCAAGTACGATGAACTGTTTCCAAAATCGTCGAAGAAAGCCGGACGCACGGCGGATCGGAAGGTGAGCCCGATGCTCTTTAACGTGTTTCTCGACATGGGCCAGAGCCAGACCGGCAAGACGCTTGCGTTCGCCGCTGACATTTGCGTCCGCGTGCCCGAATACGAAGTGGATGGAGTGCTCTTTTTCAAAAACCATTTCGAGGGCGGCTACCTGTTCCGCGACATGGTGATTCTGGAGGCGACGCCGCCCGCCACGAAAAACGAGAAATGGAAAATCGAATATCGATTCGCGAGCGACCCGAGTGTCGTAAAAACTTCAACCGTGGTGCCGGGTGAAAATCGTCGCATGACGTTCGAAATCCCGGTGGAACAGTCGAAGCCACCTGGCATCAAGGCACGACTGCGTGTGGAAACGCAGTTTTGGAATCAGCCAGGGTAACGTGAATCTGCTCTTGTTGCGCAGGGGCACTCGCCCGAGCACACGCATAAAGATCCGATGAAACCGTTTTTCGGCAGCGGGTTTGAAAGTTGTCGCTGAGTCCAGGAAATTGAAAACGCCGGGCGGTGGCCCGCCCGGCGTTTCGATTTCGCAGGCTACCCATGACATCCGCTCCTCGCCTCCTTTGTCATTCTCCAAGCCCCCTTCGGTTCGAATGAACCGTCTTCGATTCAATGACGCGAACAACATATCGAACCGCTCGCTCACCGACCATCAGGGGAAGTCTGGCAATGTGTCCCGGAAGAGCATGGATCGGAAGGATGCCGAGGGAACCTGTTTGCGGGAGCGTAGAATCAATAAATAACTGGGCCGTGGCCAAAAAAAAGAGGCCCGGCAAAGCCGGGCCTCAATGTTTCAGAAAAGAAGATCAATAACGGCTGCGTCCGCCGCCGCCGTAGCCGCCGCCGCCACCACCGCTGCGTTCGCGACCACCGCCGCCGCCGCCGCCGCTGCGCTCTTCGCGCGGCTTGGCCACGTTCACTGTCAGAGCACGTCCGTCCATATCTTTGCCGTTCAGAGCGTCAATGGCCTTCTGCGCTTCCTGGGCGGAGCTCATGGTGATGAAACCAAAGCCGCGCGGACGGCCGGTTTCCCGGTCCATCATCAGGTTGGTTTCGGTGACTGTGCCGTGCGCGCCGAAAAGGGCGTTCAGGTCACTCTCGGTGGTATTGAAGGAAAGATTCCCTACAAACAATTTGTTACTCATGTGATGTTTTACTGTCCGACAAACCGTGACTTTCTACAGACTGTTCCCGAACTTCGGGCTTAAAATCATCACTGAACTACGTTCACCTGAGGATTCCCCATGCCTTGAAAGGACAAGCTATCTAACAGAACGCTCGCAACGTGGCTTGTTCTGAGCCGATAGCAACAATTATTTCCAGAATTCTCCGGCTCATTTGTGGCGCGTGAGGAATGACTGTCACGCATTTGCAGCCGAAACAGGCACGCGGTTCCATTCACGATGACCCCAGAGCCGTTCGTCATCGCCTCTTTAAATGTCCGTCTGACATTTCCCGGTGCGGTTTTCAGTTTTTCCCAACGCCTTTCACCTTGTCTGAAATTCTGCTGCACGCACACTCACCACAGGGAGGCCTGTTAGATATGCACACGCTGGAGATCACGCGGGAGGATTGCGCTTGCACCATGGACACATCGCCGTTGTCCTGCCCGGCGTGCGGCCATTCGGAACACCGGCCCCTGGAGTTGATCGATGTTCGAGACCAGCACCGCTTTTATTCCGACAACGCGGAAATTCAACTTCAACTAAACGAAGCCGCCGAGCGTGCCGCGCGTGAATATCAGATCTCTCGATGCACCGATTGTGGCCTCGAATTCGCCGATCCCATGCGCGCTCCCTCGACGGATTGGTACGCGCTGGCTTATCGCGCCCGCGAACTTTTCGCAAACGAACGTTGGGAATTTGGCGCCGTCATGGACGCTGTCGCTCCTGGCTCGCGCATGCTGGAACTCGGCTGTGGCACCGGCGGTTTTCTTAAGCTGTGCAAGCAACGCAATGTTCCCGCAGTCGGAGTGGATTTCTCCAGCGACGCCATCGCCGAATGCCGTCGACAGGATCTTGATGGCCGCCTGGTGGATGTCTGCCAACCCGCCTTGCGCCCCGGTGAAGCGGCGCCTGATCACATCACCGCGTTCCACGTGCTCGAACATTTGGAGCGTCCGATGGCCTTGTTCGAACAAGCTGCAGCCAACGCGTCGCACCACACCACATTTTGGATTGCGGTTCCGAGTGATCGCCGAGCGAGTCGCTGGTTGGGCGAACCCGATTTCCTCGATCAACCTCCGCACCACATGACCCGCTGGACAGAGGCCGCCCTGCGCAATATTGGATGCCGCACCAATTGGGTTTTGGAAAATCTCACCTTCGAACCCACCCCAATCAAAGACGCCGCGTGGACCCTCTCCACGCGCTCGTGGCCTTATCAGGCGCTGCAACGTCGCGGGCTGATTCGCTATAAAACGTTGCCCGAACGCGCGATCCGTTGGGCGATGTATCCGACCGCTCTCTTGAACCGCGGCCTCGGCCGTGCCCGCAGTCTCACGGGCTTCACGATGCTGGCCCGCTTCCGACGCGGATGAATCGCAGTTCGCAACGCGTCATTGCTGATCGCCAACGTACTTTTTTAGCCCCATTCGATGCACTTTGGATGAAAGCGTTGTCGGCTTGAGTCCGAGCAACGAAGCCGCGCCGTTGTGCCCGTAAATTTTGCCACGCGTTTTCGTCAGCGCGTCGAGAATCAGGCTGCGTTCATGTTCCTTCAAATCGTTTAATGACGCAGGCGCTTCCGTTGCGACCGAGGCGGGTTTGCGCGGGGGACGCGTTCCGGCTGCTGCCGCTCGGGCAAGGCCCAAATCCAAATGACCGTTGCCGGAGCGAATGACTGCGCGTTCGATAATGTTCTGCAGCTCTCGCACATTCCCGG
This sequence comes from Candidatus Acidiferrum sp., assembly GCA_035318425.1. GTDB lineage: Bacteria > Verrucomicrobiota > Verrucomicrobiia > Limisphaerales > SIBH01 > JANNGC01. The sequence goes on from DATHEW010000357.1 coordinate 3,315, forward strand.
GCCAATCGTACGACTGAAGTTCCTTCACCTGCGTCGAAGAAAGACGCGGCGCGGCCACGCCCAGCTTGCGCGCTGATTGTTCAAGGAAGTGTTGCGCGAGTGTTGGAACATCTTCGCCACGGTCACGGAGCGGCGGCAGGTCGATGGGAAAGACGCTCAGGCGATAGTAAAGGTCCTGGCGGAAGCGTCCCGCCGTCACTTCATCCTCCAGTTCGCGATTCGTGGCGGCAATGATGCGAACGTCCACCGTGCGCGTGCGTTCTTCGCCGACCCGCTCGAACTGGCCTTCCTGTAACACGCGCAACAGCTTGCTCTGAAGTTCGAGCGGCACTTCCCCGATTTCATCGAGGAACAGTGTGCCGTTGTGCGCGAGTTCAAAACGTCCGACGCGGTCCCTCACCGCGCCGGTGAACGCCCCGCGCGCGTGGCCGAAGAATTCGCTCTCGAACAATTCCCGCGGCACGGATGCGCAGTTCACTCGCACCAACGAAGCGTTCTTGCGTGGGCTGCGATCGTGAATCGCGCGCGCGACCAGTTCCTTGCCCGTGCCCGACTCGCCGAGGATCAGCACGCTCGCGTTTGTCGGCGCGACCATCTCGATCTGGGCGAGCACCTTCTTGAGCGCCGGACTGTTGCCGAGAATGGCGCGATAATTCCCGCGCAATTCCTCCTGCAAATACTCATTCTCGAACTCCAACGTCTTTCGCTCCTTGATGCACGAGAGCAATCCAATGGTGCCGACAATCTCGCCGCGTCCATTCCGGTACGGCAATGCGCGCACTGAGATCCAATGCGACTCGCCATCTTTGCGGACGTGCTCGTATTCGTAGCTCTCCTCTTTTCCCGCGAGACGTTCCTTCAAGCGCCGGCGCATCCGCGGCCACTCCCCTTTTGGCGACAGCAATTCGTAACTGATGGCGCCGATCAGTTCGGAACGTGGATAGGCGGTCAGACACTCGATGCGTGAATTGGCATAAAGGATCCGGCTTTCCCGGTCCGTGATAATGACGCCTTCGCCCAGGCTCTCCAAAAATGACCGATAGAACTCCTCGCGCTCTTGCAGGCGCCGACTTAAGTCCTGAGTCCGCGCCAGCAAAGCGGCGGGATCGCCTGCATCGACGGCAGGAAGCTTTTCAACTCGCGGAGCGGCTGACGTGCTCATGCCTCTTTCTTACAATCGGCACACACCTCGCACAACTCCGATGCGTTGCAAACAACGCATCCGTGGTGAACAACGCAGGTGCGTGGTTGTGACGCCGCGCGTGGCATTGTGTCAGAACCGCGTAAACGCTCGTCAACCGGAGGTTTTCCGGCGTGACCGCCGTGATGGCATGCGGGAAGCATTGGCGCTGTCGGTCGGATCGAAGGCAACAACGCACGGAGAACCGGCCAAGGGATAACAACAACAACGAGGAACGAATATGAGCGCAAAGAAACTCACAGGAAAAGTGGCGGTCGTGACGGGAGCATCCAAAGGGATTGGCGCCAGCATCGCCAAACACCTGGCCGCCGAGGGCGCGGCTGTGGTCGTCAATTACGCGTCCAGCAAGAGCGGCGCTGATCGAGTCGTGAGCGACATTACAAGCAGCGGCGGGAAGGCCATTGCCGTGCAGGCGGACGTCGCCAAAAAGACTGACATCGATCGCTTGTTCTCCGAGACGAAGACTGCGTTCGGCAAAGTGGATGTCCTGGTCAACAACGCCGGCATCTATGAATTCGCTCCGCTCGAAGAAGTGACGGAGGAGAACTTCCACAAACAGTTCAACCTGAATGTGCTCGGCTTGCTGCTGACAACGCAGGAAGCGGTGAAACATTTCGCGCCGACAGGTGGCAGCATTGTCAACGTGAGTTCAGTAGTGAGCACATTGGGCTTCCCAGCCGCCGCCGTTTACAGCGGGACGAAAGGCGCGGTGGATGCGATTACCCGCTCGCTGTCCAAAGAACTTGGGCCGCGCGGCATTCGAGTGAACGCCATTAATCCCGGCATGGTCGAGACGGAAGGTGTCCACGCGGCGGGAATCGCCGAGAGCGACATGCGGAAACAGACAGAGGCTGCGACGCCGCTCGGTCGCATCGGTCAACCACAGGACATCGCCACCGTGGCGACGTTCTTCGCGTCATCGGACTCTGCGTGGATTACGGGACAAACCGTCAACATCACGGGTGGCTTTCACTGATTGGAGCGCAAAATATGAAAGCCGCCATCCATCCTGAAGTCCGGATCGGACATGTGCATCTGACGGTTTCGAATCTCGAGCGCGCGATAAATTTCTATCGTGACGCGCTCGGGTTCGAGATCACGCAGCGCCACGGCGGGAGCGCGGTCTTTCTTTCGGCGGGCGGTTATCACCATCACATCGGCTTGAATATCTGGGCCGGCGAAGGCGCGCCGCAGCCGCCGCCCGGGCGCACGGGCCTTTATCATTTTGCGATCCTGTATCCGAACCGTCTGGAACTCGCGCGTGCGTTCAAGCGCTTGTTCGACCACGGCATTCCGATCGAAGGCGCGTCCGATCACGGAGTCAGCGAAGCCATTTACCTGCGCGATCCAGATGGCAACGGCATTGAACTCTATCGCGACCGACCGCAATCCGAATGGCCGCGCGTGAATGGTGAACTGCGCATGACCACCGCACCGCTCGATCTCGACGGGCTGCTGGCGGAGTTACATGAATCTGCACCGAAGCAAGAAACACAGGAGAACCAAATTATGACACCGGCCATTGAAGTGAACGAAGCAACCTTTGATCGCGATGTGCTGCAATCGCCCAGGCCCGTCGTTGTGGATTTTTGGGCGGACTGGTGCGGCCCCTGCAAGATGCTCGCCCTCTTGTTGGATGAAGTGGCGCGCGAACAGCAAGCGCACGCCGCCGTGGCAAAGGTCAACATCGACGCGAACCCAACGCTCGCGGCGCGATTCGACATCCAGAGCATTCCGACGCTGCTCTACTTCAGCGGCGGCGAAGTGCGCGACAAATCAGTCGGCGTGGTGAGCAAGAAAACGATCGTGACAAAACTCGACGCCCTGCGTCCTGAATCAAACGCACCAACAGTGTGAACATCGTGAAAGAACTCGTTGCCGAAGGGGCGATTTGCTCCCGGGGAAGTGATCACTCATGTTGCTTAAATTTATGAATCCAGAAACCAACAGTATTCATCGGGTCGCCGGCGATGGGTTGGAGAGTCTCTCTTCCGACTCGCAGAGCGATCAACGCCGCCAAGATCCAAACGACGAGAGCATTCTTCTCGATGCTTACTCGAATGCCGTGACGCGTGCGGTGGAGACCGTGGCGCCGTCCGTTGTCAGGATTGAAATCACGAAGACAGAGCAGACTCCGCGTGGCCCACGCCAGGGCGCCGGCAGCGGTTCTGGTTTCGTCATCAGTCCCGATGGCCTGGTGCTCACGAACAGCCACGTCGTTCACGGCGCAGCGCGAATCGAAGTGGTGTTGCCTGACGGACGCCGGCCCGACGCCGTGCTCATCGGTGAAGATCCGGAGTCCGATCTCGCCGTGCTGCGCGTCTATGCGCCGAACCTGGTGCCGGTGAAGTTTGCCGATTCATCGCGGCTGCGTGTTGGGCAACTCGCCATTGCCATCGGCAGTCCGTACGGCTTCGAGGCGACGGTAACCGCGGGCGTTGTGAGCGCGTTGGGTCGTTCGCTTCGTTCGCAAACCGGCCGTCTCATGGATGATATCGTTCAGACCGACGCCGCATTGAATCCAGGCAACTCCGGTGGGCCGCTGGTGAACTCGCTTGGTGAAGTCATCGGTGTGAACACGGCCGTCATTTTGCCGGCACAAGGAATCTGCTTCGCCATTGCCAGCAACACGGCGCAGTTGATTACTGGCTGGCTTGTCAAAGAGGGACGCGTTCGTCGCGGTTACGTCGGCATCGCGGGACAGACCACACCGATTCACGCGCGGTTGCGGCGGCATTATCGACTCACACAGGATCGCGGCGTGCTCATCGTGGGCGTCGAACCCGGCAGCCCCGCGCGCCTGGTCGGGCTGCGCGAAGGAGACATCATCATCACGTTCAAGGGACAGGCGGTCACCGGAGTTGATGAACTGTTGCGCAAACTGGTCGCGACGGAGATTGGCGTCGCGTCTGTGATCACTGTGCTTCGACAAACTGAGAAGCTCGACATCCCGATCACTCCGCAGGAACTGTTGCGTGGTGAGCCGTGGATGAACTGACGCGATGATCGATCGCGCGGGAATGTTTATGGTATGCGCAGACGGTAAAAGCTCGTGCCCTGCGCAGGCGTGATGTTTACCCAGACGCCCGTCGCCGTGCGGTTGTACGGTTCCGAAACAGGAACCCAGGTTCCTGTCCCGAGAGCGCCGGTAAAAGCCGATGTTCTCTCCAACACGAACCCGGTCGCCGGAGCTGGCCACATAATCTTCACGTCGATGCAACGAACATCGGGCGCGCAAAAATACGGGGGGGCCGAAGGCGCGATGGTGAGGACCGGCGCGTCAGCGCCCGCGGTGAACAGATAGGCTTCGCCGGAATTGGGATAGTTGCCCGAGCGATTCTTCGCACCGATTGCGACGCGATTTTCTCCCACGCTCGTTACCGCGTAACCGAAGTTGTCATCGATTGCATCATTGTCAGACGGCACGGCAAACGTACTCAGCCACGTTCCATCCAGAGCGAACGTAAACGCCAGGCCCGAGCCGTTCGCAAACGCTCCAATCAACACCTTGTTTGTTCCGACTGCGGAAATGCTACGGCCAAATTGAGACGCAGTCTGTGGCCACGGAGAGAGGAATCGGCTCAGCAGATTGCCATTCGTGTCGTAAAGATACGCCGCGCCTGAGCTGACGAATACACCATCAATGGCGATGTTCTCGGCCGGATTTCCAATCAACAACTTGTCGGTTCCCACGGCTGCCACGGTCATGCGGCTGCTGGAAGAAGCCGAGGAACTTGATCCGTTGGTGTTGAAGGTCGCGAGCAGCGTCCCATTGATGTGATAGAGAAATGCGGCGCGGGCAGGGGGCGAAGCGTCATTCAACACGCGAACCAACAGCCGATCCGATCCCAGGCCCGCAACAGCCCAACCGAATCCGCTGCTTACGGAAGACGTGAATGTTCTCAGCAGGACGCCGTTGGTATCGAAAAGATAAGCGGCGCCGGGCGAGCCGTTAAAAAAGTGCAGAGGCGCGCCCACGAAAATCTTGTCGGCTCCGACCCCTGCGACCGAATAGCCGAACCAATCGGAAGTCACCGGATTCGGATTGGTGAGCGTGAGCAGCCGCGTGCCATTCGTGCTGAACAGGTGGGCTCGCCCGACCAACGAACTCGTGGTGCGATAGCTGCCCACGATCACGCGATCATTTCCGAGGGCCGCGACCGCTTGCCCAAATTCGGAACTTGGGACGGGAGCCGGATTCGTGATGTACGTCATCAGCGCGCCACTCGTGCTGAAGATGTAAACGGCGCCGCCGCGATTGTTCAGGTTGTTGTCTTTTGGCGCGCCCACCGCTACGGCGCTGCCGCCAACTCCAGTGATCGATGCGCCGAATTCGTCCATGGCGTTGAACCGGTTGGTGAACGTGGCGATGCGCACCGGCGTTTGGGCGCAACCAAACCACGTCGATGCAAACAAGACCGCAACGATCAAGCGGTGGCGGGTTGGAAACATGCGTCATTACATTCCCGGGCAATGTTCCGTCGTCAAGCAGCGGCTGATCAGGATCTCGATGGCGTCCGAGAATCGCAACGTTGTCCTGCACTTTCTGCCGGGACGAACTTCAGGTCTTCAACCTGGTTTCATCGAAGTCCAATTCGTCCTTCGCGAACGAAAATCATTTCATCGACGATCGGCCGAGGCGTTGAGCTGGCGCGATAATCGTTCACGGCTGCAATGCTTTACTCGCTGCTTCGGGCGAAGATGGAGTTGCACGCCCAAGACAGTCACCATAGAACAAAGCCCATTGAATTCCCACGTCGCCAGCACGCACTTTTCCGTCGCATCCAGTGGATGACCTGGGTTCTGATCGCCGGCATCGCGCTCGCCGGAGTTACGGCACTGCCGTTGCAGAAAGAACTCGACGTCGCTGCACGGTTGCTCGGCGTGACAGATCAAGCCAGTGCGACGTCTGGATTTGCGAAGTGGATCGTGCTCGTGCGCAACGGATTGCACGACACGTACGCGAAGCATCCATTCATGGGCTATGGCACTGATTGGCTGGCGTTCGGTCACATCGTGATTGCAATCGCATTTGTCGGCGCACTGCGGCACCCATTAGGAAACTCATGGCTCTTCACGTGGGGAATGATCACGTGCGTCCTCGTAATCCCATGGGCGTTAATCTGCGGCGAAGTGCGTGGAATTCCGATGTGGTGGCGCTTCATCGATTGCTCCTTTGGGGTCGCGGGATTTGTCCCGTGCTGGTTGGCAGCGAGATGGTGTCGTGAGTTGGAACGGTTGAAAATTGTGAACACACATTAAGGCCCCGAATAGGTCGATTACGATCAGGAATTACGATTCCGGTTATGAAGGAAGGCGCGGCTCGTAATCTTAATCCTGACTCGTACTCGTAATCCTTCCTTTCGCCCGCAACTTCTCCTCGGGAGCGAACGTTCAAACATTTCGTCTAAGGAACACTGCGCTGCCGTGTCGTAGATGGCAGATGTCGCAGTTCAGACGCGAACAGCAGTGAGTCAGCCCGACCAGGTTTTGATCATGGACGAGGCGCAATCAGGCGAAGCGGAACGTCTCGAGCCGAAGTTCGGCACGATCGAAGAAGCGTTCCTCGCCCTGGAAGCGCCGCTGCTCGCGTATGCCATGCGACTCCTGAAAGTGCCGGCTATGGCAGAAGACGTTGTCCAGGAAGCATTCGTTCGGTTGCACGCGGAGTTTGATTCTGTGCGCGATCCGAAGCGGTGGTTGTATCGAACCGCTCACAACCTCGCGCTCAACCAATTGCGGCGAGACAACAAAGTCGTCCCGCTCCATCCCGCGCCCGGCGAAATCGATAATGATCCGACTGATCCGCAACTTCTCCCCGACGAAGCGATTGTGCGCATTGAGAGCATCGGCCTCGTGCGCCTCAGCCTCGATGCACTCGATGAACGCAGCCGCGAGTTGGTGCGGCTGAAGTTCAATGAAGGCCTTTCCTACAAAGAGATCAGCGCCCGCAGCGGACTTACTGTGAGCAACGTCGGCTACCTGCTGCATCACGCGTTGAAAGTGATCGAGACCGAGCTCGTGAAAAGCGGGGTGATGGGATGAGCACAGACTTCAATGATCTTTCTACTGAAGACCGCGACCTGCGACTTACCGCACTGTTGTTGGGCGAAGTTCCGTCATCTCACGCCGAAGAGCTGCGGCGCGTCATCGCCGCTGATCCTGAACTCACGCGTGCTTACGAAGCTCGCAAGCGAACGCTCGAACTGCTGCGCGAAACCGTCGAAGGGGACGCGGGCATCCCTGCTGAAGCACCGAAGCATTTGTCGAGCGAGCGACGGGAGAAGCTCCTGGCGAGTTTTCGCGCCAAACCTTTGGTGACGCCGAAGCAGAAGCGCAAGCTCTCGCTCTGGTTCATCCCGATGAGCGCAGCAGCGGGGCTGATCGGATTGCTGGTCGTCGTCAGTGTTGATCAGTTCTCATTCGGCAAGGCAAAGGCACGTGCGCAGCGGGATTCGCCGCTGCCGGGTTACAGCGCGGCAAAGACCGAACAGTCTGTGGAGTTTGCGATCACCGATCCGCGTCCCAGCGAGAAGAATTTCAAGCTGGCTTTGCCACTTGGTGGAGATGCGCCATCGGCCACCCGAGACCGGCGCTATGCCCTCGCTGATTCGGATATCAATGGCCGTTTGGGAGGCTCAATGACGGTTCCTGAAGATCGCGAGAAAGAACAGCTTGCCGCGAGTCTCCAACAGCGAGTCATCCTTCCTGCACGCGGCGAGAATGCTGAAATTGCTCAAGGCGGCGTCCACTCCGTTAAGGCTGTTGGGTACGTCAACCTTGGGAACACGGTCGCTGCGAATCCTGTTCCGGGAGCTGCGCCCATGGCGCCCATCAAGACTCCGCAGCCGGTGACGTTGGGTTCGGAGCTGAACTTCGAATCCAAGATCGCGCCATCGAAGGCAGGTGAACTGGTTCAACTCTACGACGCGGGCGGAGTGACTCCGTTGAATCGAAGCGAAGGTGAGTTGCGGGAGTTGAATCGCTCAAGTTCCGAAGCAGGCAAGCCAATCACGGTGCCTCCTGCGCGCCCACAGACAGCGCCTGTGATTGGGTCTGGTGGTGGTGTAGGTGGAATGGCCGTCGCCACGGATACCTATGCACGTTTCAGTGGGGTGCAGAACAATGCGCTGGCGCCTCAGCAACAGGTGAACGGGCCCCAAGCAGATACCTCGACTGCGCTCGGGTTGAAATACACGGAGAACGCGCAGCAAAGCTCGGTAGACCTATTCATTCAGAGCCCGCCGATGAGCGGCTTCGCAATCGACGGCGTTAAAGCTCAAGTCGCCCAGGATGCCAAGCAAGATGCCGGTCGCAGCACAGATTTCACGTACGCCAATGGAGCCATCATCAGCACGAACGCGTTCTATGCGATTAACGGATCGGACTGGGCTCTCAAGCCGCCCACGTGGAGTGATTCGGATCGCGACGGAGGGATTCGCGCGGATCAGCAGGCAAACTGGTTCGGTTCATCAGTCCAGCGCGGCTTCTTCGATGATTCATTAGGCCAAAGCCAGATCGCTACGGGAAATTCCAGATTGGAATCCCGGTCCGCGCTTGGTGAAAGGCCTGAAAATTTGCGCGCGGTCACAGATCAACCGTCCGCCGAGGTGGACAGGCTTTCGGTTCTCGCTGGGCGCGCTGAAACACCAATCCAGGGTCGATCGGGCGACCGCAATAAGGCGATTACACTTCCGAGTTTGGAAGGGGAAGCACTCGCTGACGTTGAAGATTCCACAATGCTCATTGAGGAGCAGCTTCGACGAAGCGATGGGTTTGCGGGCCACGCAGGGAATGAACCGGCGTCGCGTCAACAGTTGAACCGCGTCGGGGGAGGCGCGCGAACCCTCGAAGGGCGGAATTTCCTTAAGCCATCATCGAGCGGTTCCGGAGCCGAATTGTTGGCTTCAGGTTTGAAGTCGGAGGCTCGAGCCGACTTAAAGCGAGAATTATCATCGAGTCTCAGCAAGAAGCTTGCGGACGGCACCTCTCCCGTTCCTCCATCGACTCCCGCGCCGGCATTACCAACGCCTGGTGAACCTGCTGCGGCAGTCCGTCCCATTGTTCCCGCTCCCGTCCCGCAACCCGAAGTGCTCACGCGTGAAACCGCCTTCTCCACATTCTCGCTCAACGTCGCTGACGTGTCGTTCAAGCTTGCGGCGGCGAGTTTGGAGAAGGGCGCGATGCCGGAGGCGGCGAACATTCGCGCGGAGGAATTTCTTAATGCGTTTGATTATCGCGACCCGGTGCCGGCGCCGGGCGCGGCAGTGAGCTTTGCATGGGAGCGCGCGCAATTTCCGTTTGCGCAGAATCGCGATGTGCTGCGCTTCTCCGTGAAGACGGCGGCGGCGGGACGTGATGGCGGGCGTCCGTTGAACATCGTATTGCTGCTCGATGCCTCCGGCTCGATGGAGCGCGCGGATCGCGTGCGCATCATTCAGGAAGGGTTGCGCACGCTGGCGACGCAGTTGCAGGCGCAGGACAAGATCAGCGTCGTGACCTTCGCGCGCACGGCGCGGCTGTGGGTGGATGGCGTGTCCGGCACGAACGCGGCGCAAGTCGCGCAACGTGTCAGCGAGATCACTCCCGAAGGCGGCACGAATCTGGAGGACGCGCTCGACCTCGCGTATCGCACCGCCACGCGCCACTACACGGCGAACGCGATCAATCGCGTGGTGTTGCTCACCGACGGCGCGGCAAATCTTGGCGATGTCGAGCCGGCGAATCTGAAGGCGAAGGTTGAATCGAATCGCAAGCAAGGCATCGCCCTCGATTGCTTCGGCGTCGGCTGGGAAGGTTTCAACGACGACTTGCTCGAACAACTTTCGCGCAATGGCGATGGGCGCTACGGCTTCATCAATTCTCCCGAGGAAGCAGCGACCGAGTTCGTGGGCCAGCTTGCCGGTGCTCTACGCGTCGCGGCGTCGGACGTGAAGGTGCAGGTCGAGTTCAATCCGAAGCGCGTCAGCGCGTATCGGCAAGTCGGCTACGCGAAGCATCAACTTACGAAGGAACAGTTCCGCGACAACAAGGTGGACGCGGCGGAGATCGGCGCCTCGGAAGCGGGCAACGGACTTTACGTGATCGAGACGAACCCGCGCGGTGAGGGTCCGATCGCCACGGTGCGCGTGCGCTATCGCGTCCCGAACACGAGTGATTATCGCGAGCAGGAATGGGTCGTCCCGTTCACGCCGGC
>DATHEW010000358.1:0-3600 GCA_035318425.1 Candidatus Acidiferrum sp.
GGTTTTCTGTATGGGACAACAGCAAATGGCGGTGCAAACAACCACGGGACGGCGTTCCGCTCTTCGACGACCGGCACGCTCGTCACGCGCTTCTCGTTTTCGGGAACCAACGGACGAACCCCGGTTGCCGGTTTGACCTTAGCTCATGACGGATACCTTTACGGCGCGACGCAAGGCGGCGGCGCTTTTGACAAAGGCACTCTTTATCGCATCACAACCAACGGTGCGTTCACATCTCTTGTCTCATTCGACGAAACCAACGGAGCCACCGTTAACAACGGGCTTGTGCTTGCTCAAAGCGGGATTCTCTATGGCACGACTCTTGGAGGCGGAGTGAGCTACGCCGGAACTGTTTTTTCGCTCACCACGAACGGCACATTCTCCACTCTTGTGTCACTTACGGGAGCAAACGGAGAAATCGCGAGCGGCCTTGCTGAGGGACGCGATGGCAATCTCTATGGAACGGGCGAGGTCGGCGGAGATTATGATTGGGGAACGGTGTTCCAGGTGACCCCGAGCGGAAGCGTCACGACTTTGGCCTCTTTGACGGGCGCGATTGGCGGCCAACCGAGCGGCGCTGTTCGTCTTGGCAGTGACGGATTTTTCTACGGCTCCGCATCCGAAGGTGGCGCGTATGGTTACGGCGGAATTTACCAAGTGACGACGGCTGGTTTGCTTAGAAACTTTGCTTCGTTTCGCGGCACGAATGGCAGTTACCCGGAAGGCGGTTTGACTCAAGGCCGTGACGGACACTTTTATGGCACGACGTCAGACGGTGGTCCGAATGACAGCCGTCATGGAACGATTTTTCGGATACGGATGCCGATTTTGGAAACGCTTGTTAGTGGCGATAAGTTGATTCTCTCATGGCCCGCCGAAATGACGGGCCTCACCTTGCAGTGGAGCACCAACTTCAACGCACAGACATGGAGCAATTCGACAGCGGCTCCGGTGATTATCGCCAATCGGTTTACAGTCACGAACGATGCGACTGGCGAAATGAAATTCTATCGCTTGCGGAAAGATTAGCGATCAATTGATGCGACGGAGCGTGGCGTTCGCGTGAGCGAGTTGAACCGTTCGCAATCCCGCATCACTCAAGAGGCCCGCTTCACGAAATTTTGCGGCCAAATCTCGTTGCCGAGCACCGATGCTTGAATTCTTCCGCGAGTTCATGCGCTGCGGCATTAATTCAAGGTTTGCAATCACATGGTCCAACTCTGGCACGACAGTGCGCGGAATGATGTGATCGACGCTCAACTGATCACCGGCGTATGGGCCACGTCGCACAGTCGCTGCGTTCCCTTTCCGCATCTCCGCAAGTCCTTCACTGTCCAAACAACCGAGCCGTTCCGCGATGGTGATGTTGCGGAGCATCGCCGCCTTCGTGAGTTGCGCTGCGAGCGCGTTTGTCATGCCCACTGACTTGAGTGCCAAAGCAGCGACCTTGGACGGACTGACGCGCTCCGCCCGGGCTGTCGCCAGCCAATAAGTGACTTTCTGAACGCGGGAGTTCGCGGCACGCGCGCCGAGCGTCTTCAACTTCGCCGGGTCGATGAGCGGTGCGATTTTCGCGGCATAGTCAGCAACATCCGCCGCGCCAACGGACAATGCCGTTAGTGACAGCGTGGCAGTCAGTAAATATGCTCGCGTGCTCATCCGCGAGCGTCCGTAGCGATAGAAGGGCTAACTACCCAAGCCACGACCATTCCCAACACCAGCCCACCGGCGTGCGCGGCAAAGGCCATTTGCGATTTCAGTCCAACAATATCAAACGCCAGATTGAGCGCTATCATAGCTGCCACGGACCAGACCACTCGGAACTCGGGATTTCGCTGCATTCGTGCTCTCCAAAACAAGTATCCGAAGAGCGCCGTGAGCACGGCCGAGGCGCCTCCGCTGTCCGGACCGTAAAACGCACAAAGGAACATTCCGACCACCACTTGCATCAGGATGGCGAAGATGAATAGGCGCCCCATTCCATGCTTCCACTCAAACTGTGTTCCGAACGCCCAAAGGGCGAAAGTGTTTGCCAATAAGTGAGGAATGCTGAAGTGCAGGAAGAAAGACGTGAAAAGTCTCCAGATTTCGCCTTGTCGAATTTCCGGGAATCCACTGTTCCAACCAACCCGTCCCTCCACAAAGCCAAACCGCGTCGGTACCAGTGCCTGTACCCAATCCATCTCTTTCCCAAAGCTCGATCCGATGGCGACGATCCAGCACCCAATGATCAGGATCGTGACGCCCGGCGTGATCCATACGGAGCCCGGTGGAAACAACATCTCACGCAATATTTCCCGATAACCCTCAAAAAATCCCCGCATGCAGGTCGGAATAAAATCAGCATCTCTGGGAATTGCCAAAGCAAATGGCGGTCACATTCAGGAAGCCACGACGACCGTTACGGACAACCATTAAGCGCTCGGATTAGTGCTTGGAGAAAAGGTCTGTTTGGATATTTTCCCTTCATCAGAACCCCATCGTTCCGATGCCCTCACTATGAAAACGCATCAGCACAAACGATCGCTCGCTCTCGATCTCGATGATCCCATTCCTTATCGCGTCACCGCTTACGGGAGGTTGATCTCACGTGCGTGGCGGTGGACGAAATACCTCCGCATTCTACGCCCGCGTCACTGGCGCAATTGAAGGCGATCTCGCCTTGTGCTCTCTGAGCTATTCGACTTGGATCGGGACACGAGACGCTCCCGTACCACCTTTCACGGTTCGGTGTAGTCCCGATCAAGTGCTTACCCCACGTCTTCAACCTTCAGTAGTTCGAACCAGAAGCGGCTTCCTTTTCCGGGCTCAGAGTGCAATCCCACTGTGCCTTTCATGCGCTCGATCGCTTTCTTGACGATCGAAAGGCCGATGCCGGTGCCGGCATATTCGCCGGTGTGCAAACGTTCAAAGACGCCGAATATCCGATTCTGATATTCCGGTGCGATACCAATGCCATTGTCCTCAATGATCACGCGGATGCGATCGTCGCGCGTCTCACAAATTATCTGCACCGCGGGTAATTGACCGGGAGGAACAAACTTCAATGCGTTAGTGAGTAAGTTGGAAACCACTTGGGTCATTGCAGCCGGGTTCGCGAGCACCGTGGTGCCGGCACACGGCGGCTGAATGATGATGTGTTGTTTGCGCTGCGCGAGATCAGGGTAGTGATCGATCACCTCCGCAAAAAGGCGTTCGATGTTAATCGGTTCGAGGGTAAGTCTTTCCCGTGCGAGTTGACTGTATTGCAGCACATCCTTGATCAAACGGTCGAGGCGAAGCGCGCCATTGACTATCCGTTGCAGGTAATTGCGGCCTTCATCGTCGAGCTTTTCCGCGTACTCGTCAGCCAGCAAGGTGGCGAAACTCGACATGGCTCTCAGCGGTCCGCGCATGTCGTGGCTGACGCTGTATGAAAAGGCTTCAAGCTGACCAATGGTATCGCGCAGCGCAGCGGTGCGCTCTTCCACTGTGTGCTCCAACTTTTCTTCGGCGCGCTTCTGATCATCAATGTCAGTGTTGGACCCGATCCACATCGTAATCTTTCCACCGTCTTCACGCATCGCCCGGGCGCGAGTGAGGTGCCACCGGTACACGCCA
>DATHEW010000359.1:0-3396 GCA_035318425.1 Candidatus Acidiferrum sp.
CGCGCGAGTTGGCGGTGCAGGTCAGCGAAGAAGTGCATAAGCTCGCGTCGTTCAAGCGCGGCATTCACGCGCTGCCGATTTACGGCGGTCAATCATACGAGCGCCAGTTCTGGGGATTGAAACAGGGCGCGCAGATCATCATCGGAACGCCGGGACGCGTGATGGATCACATGCGCCGCGGCACGTTGCGCCTGGAAACGGTGAAGATGGTCATCCTCGACGAAGCCGACGTGATGCTGAACATGGGCTTCCGCGAAGACATCGAAACGATTCTGCAATCCGTGCCCAAGGAGCGGCAAACGGTGTTCTTCTCCGCCACGATGCCCAAGCCCATCCGCGATCTGATCGAGCGTTTCTCGCGCGATCCGGTGCAGGTGAAAATCGATCAGAAGGCCATGACCGTGCCGACGGTCGAGCAGGCTTATTACGAAGTGGACCGGCGGTTCAAGGTCGAGTTGCTCATGCGTGTGATCGACATTCACGACTACAAGCTCGGCATCGTTTTCTGCAACACCAAACGCATGGTCGATGACCTCGTGGATCATCTGAACGCCGCGGGCTATTCCGCGGATCGGCTGCACGGCGACATGACGCAAGGCATGCGCGATCGGGTGATGAACAAGTTCCGCAACAGCGCGCTCGAGTTTCTTGTCGCCACGGACGTGGCCGCGCGCGGCATCGACGTGGACAACGTGCAGGTGGTGTTCAACTACGATCTCCCGTACGACGCGGAAGATTATTTGCATCGCATCGGCCGCACGGGCCGTGCCGGTCGAAGCGGGCGAGCCATCTCATTCGTGGCGGGACGCGAGTTGTTTCAGATTCAGAACATCGAGCGCTTCACGCGCACGCGCATTCAACGCGCGAAGATTCCGACGCAGGATGAAGTCGAACAGGCGCGCGCGTCAGTGTTCCTCGACAAATTGCGGACCACGCTGACGGCGGGCGAATTCAAGAAGCAGGATCACCTGATCGAGACGTTGTTGGAGGAAGGATTCACCTCCACCGACATTGCGTCGGCACTGATTCATCATCTGCAAACGGATGGGCCGGCTCCGGCGGCTGCGCAACCAGCGAGCAACGAACGGAGCTTTGAACGTCCCTCGCGCGAGCATGAACGCCGGGAATTGCCGCGGCGGGAAGAGCGTGGCGCGCGATCTGACGATCGACGCCCGCCACGTCGTGAGCCGCGCGAACGTGAACGTGAATATACCGTGAGTCGCGCACGTGAGAATTCACGGCCCGAATACGTGGCACCAAAGCCTGCGCCGCGTGCCGTCGTTGCGCCTCCAGCCGAGCCGAAGGTCAAACAATCCGTCCTGCCGGTGCCCGAACAACCGCCGACAAAGACGCCGCGCGCCGAAGCGCCCGCCAAACAGCCGTTCGCGCCGAAGGAAAGCAAGCGCACTCCAAGCAACAAGACGCGCATCTACATGAACGTGGGTGAGGAGATGGGAATTGCGCCTCGCGACGTGGTGGATGCGATCATGGGCGAGACGGGTTTGGCTTCCGATGTCGTGGGTACGATCGATGTTCGCGAGCGGCATTTGTTCGCAGATGTCGCGAGCGAACATGCCAACAGCATCATCGCCAAATTGAACCGCGCGCGCATCAAGGATCACCGCGTGAAGGTGAAGGTGGCGTAAGCCCAACGGAGCGCGGCGTGTCCGCAAGGAACAACCGCAGCACATTCAAACTCGATGAATGTGGCACACGCTGCGGCTGAATGCTTCCCGGATAGCCGCGCTCCGGGGATTTATTAATAGCGTTTGGTAAAAGTAATTTTCGTTTCGCGAGTTTTGGACAGCTGTTCTCCTCACCTCGAGGACAAGCGCGCGGTTTTACAAATCCGTGACATCCGCGCTTCGTTCGCCGGGCACTCTCTGTTAGCAAATGGCCGACCCCGTGAAACGAACCCATCGCAAGCCGAGCTTCTTCTGGCAGGGCGTGCTCATTCTTGTTCCCGCAATCGTGCTCACCGCGCTCGGCGCCGGCGTACTGATCCAGGACAAGCGCAGCGTGGAACGCGAAGCGAAGTCTCGTGCGGAAGAGATTGGTGATCAGGCTGCGCAACTCCTGTTCAACGAACTCACGAACGTCGCGCATGCAACGGTGTCGTTCCAGGTCGATCGTAACGGGCGGCTCGCGACGCCTAAGCCGTACGAGGTTTCGCCTCTCGCAGTACCGCTCGATCTTTCGGCGCTCAGCGCGGAACAGCGCGATCTCTGGGATGCCGCGTCACGGCGAGAGCACGGCGTCACGAACCGGGAGGAGGCGATCGAGCTTTACGATCAGTTCCTCGCGACAGACTTGCCGGAACGCTTTCGTGCGCACGCGCTCTTTGCGCACGGAATGTTACTTCTGGCGCAGGGCAAGTTGGAGAGTGCTCGCACTAATTTTGCCGCGGTCCTGAAATTGAATGACACCTCTGGTGAGACTGGCATTGACCTCAAAGCACTCGCCGCGATCAAGCTGAACGCCCACTCGCCAACATCGCTGGCATCGAATGCTGTGGCGCATCCCACGGCGCTCACGTCTGAAATCCTTCGTCAAGCGGCGACATCGGAGCGAGCGGCGAACGTGAATTCATCATCCAACTCCGTCGCGCAGTGGCGCGAAACATGGGAGCACGACGAAATGGCGCGCGCTCTTTACGCAAAGCTGCGACCAACCTTCAAAACGAACGTGGAACCGGGCGTAAGCTCGAACGCCCTATCGTTCCCGGTTTCGCGGACGATCGATCCACCGTTACTTGCGACAGCGAAGCTTGAAGGAGGACGACCCTACACCAACACACATGCTTACCGTTTGCGCTGGGAGAAGACCGGGCGTCGCACGTCAGGCCCCCGAGTTATTCTGGAGGGACGACCGCCAGTGATACAGCACGGCGGATTTGACGGTCAGTGGATCGTCTCGCGTGGTGTGAGCGCCGAGACATGGACGATGATCGCGATCACGGAAGATGCCGCCCGCGAACTTCTGGCGAACGCAATCGATTCGCTTTCTTTGCCGAGTTACTTCGATCTCAGCGTGCGCGTGGCTGGATACGATCTAATTTCGAGCAACACGCTCACCGGGATGGAATATGTCCGCAGCGGCAAGGGCTCCGGAAATTATTGGAAACGCGCCGTGCTCGCCGGGTCACCTCCCGCTTTGGCAACGGCAGTACGTGGCGATCCGAATGATCCAGCGCTCGCCGTCGCCGTCCATCTCACCTCACGCGGCTACTTGTTCGATGAACAACGCTCGCGCGCCATCTTCTTCACGCTTCTCCTGGTCGCGGCAATGCTCGCATCGGCAATCGGTTTCGCCGGCGCGTATCGCGCATTTCGAAAACAACTGCGCCTCTCGGAAATGAAATCCAATTTCGTCTCCAGCGTGTCGCACGAGCTGCGC
>DATHEW010000360.1:0-6074 GCA_035318425.1 Candidatus Acidiferrum sp.
GGTGATCGGATTCTGCTCGCTCGCCGAATCACTCGATGCACCGCAGTTCAGTTGGACGAACAGCGCGATTGCGTGGAGTTGCCAAACCAATATCACGCATGACACCGAAGACGCGGCTGTCAGCGGCGCAATAACTCACGACGGGCAAACCTATTTCGAAACAACAATCGTTGGCCCGGGCACGCTGACGTTCTGGTGGAAGGTTTCATCAGAACCGACGCGAGACCTCTTGCGATTGTACAGGAACGGTTCCGAACAGCTTCGCATCTCCGGCAACATCGACTGGGAAGGGCGCACCTTCAGTGTTCCGCCGGGCACGAACATCATGCGGTGGATCTACTCCAAAAACGGCAGTGATAGCGGTGACATTGGCGCCGATCGCGGCTGGGTGGATGAAATCAATTATCAGCCGTCGGCGCCGGTCATCACGACTCACCCGGCGGGCCGCAGCGTGGACTCGGGTTCGAACGCGACTTTCACCGTCGCCGCCTCTGGGCAGCCGCCGCTCTCGTATCAATGGCTCTCGAATGGGGTCGCGATGGTGGAAGACATATACATTCGTGGCACTACCAACGCCGCACTGACGTTGTTCAACGTGCAAGCATCGCAGGCTGGTGGTTACTCCGTGATTGTCAGCAGCGCGCAAGGCAACACGATCAGCAGCAACGCTTTGCTAAGCGTGACACAGTTGGGTCCCCTGGCCGAAGGACTCGACGTGGACTACGCCCTGGTGAATGGCGGCACCGTGCCGTGGGTCGGCCAATCGGTCGTGTCTCACGATGGTGTGGATGCTGGACGCAGTGGCAAGATCACGCACAACCAAAGCTCATCCTTCTCCAGGCAATTCGTCGGCCCAGGCACAGTAACGTTCTGGTGGAAGGTTTCGTCCGAGCCCAACGACCGGTTCGTTTTCTCAACCAACGGCAACACACATTCCACGATTTTCGGTGATCCGGTCGTCTGGCAACTCAAGACGGTGACACTCAGCTCAGGCACGCATACGCTCTTGTGGAATTATTCGAAGGGTTCCGGGACGACTTTGGGCGAGGACCATGCGTGGGTGGATGAATTGCGCTTCATTCCGACCTCCGTGGCGATCACAGCCTCGCCCACCAACCAGATTGTCGATCAAGGCGCGAATGCCACGTTCACCGTGGGAGTCAGCGGCACCCCGCCCATCAAATATCAATGGCGCTGGAATGGAACCAACATTCTTGACGCAACCAACGCCGCTCTCGTCGTCCCGAACGTGCAACCGAGCAGCGAGGGAGGCTATTCGGTGCTCGCTTCCAACGCCGCGGGCAGCGCGACCAGCGGCAGCGGATCGCTCCTGGTGAATCGCCTGGTGCCGATTGCGGAAGCGGTCGATGTGACGAACCTCACCTTCACCACGTCTGGCTCAAACCCGTCGTGGGTTGGCCAAACACTGATTTCGCGAGACGGCACGGACGCGGCGCGGAGTGGCAAGATTACGCACGGACAAACCAATTCCATCCTGGCGACCGTGACCGGCCCGGGGTCGGTGAGCTTTTGGTGGAAGGTGTCTTCGGAACCGAGCAATGACCGTCTCGGCTTTTACGAGAACAACTCGTCGCGCGCCACAACCTCCGGCGAAAGCAATTGGACGTGGCGCACATTTACGGTCAGCAGCGGCAGCCGGATTTTGGAGTGGCGCTACACGAAGAACACGGGCTCAACCAGCGTCGGCCAGGACGCGGGATGGGTTGACCAGATTGTTTACGTTCCCTCGAACACGCCGACGCCGCCCGTCATCGTCATGCAGCCCACGAATCGGATCGTGGTTCCACCGACGAACGTCACGTTCAGCACCATCGCCGTCGGATCAGCGCCCTTGGGCTACCAGTGGCATTTCAATGGAAGCCCGCTCACGAACGGCGCGGGCATCACTGGCGTGACCAGCACCAACCTGAGCATCACTGGGGTGACCGTTGCGCACGCCGGCGACTACTCGGTTGTTGTCACGAACCTCGCTGGAAGCATCGCCAGCACGCAGGCGAGTCTCACGGTCGTGACCGCACCGGTGATTACCAACGCACCGATCAGCCGGAATGTAATTGCTGGCTCGACGGTTACGTTTACCGTTGGCGCCATCGGACAGGCGCCGCTGAGCTATCGCTGGATGTTCAACGGAACCAACCTCACCAATGGCGGCAAAATCAACGGCGCAACCACCACCACGCTGACCGTGACGAATGTGCAGACCGCGCAAGAAGGCGCGTATTCCGTGATAGTCAGCAACGCGGCCGGCATCGCGATCAGTTCTCAGTCTGGTGGCGCTCTCACCACGTGGGAAGCCGCGCGGATTACCGCGACGAATAGTGAAAGCACAGTGATTGAAGCGTCCGTAACCGGTCCCGGCACGATTCGGTTTACATGGAAAGTTTCTTCCGAAACGAACAGCGATTACTTCCGTTTTCTGATCGGCGGCTTGGAGCAAACCAACATCACGGGTGAAGTGGATTGGCGTGATGAAGTGTTGCCTGTCGGCGACGGACTTCAATCGTTGCAATGGAGTTACTCGAAAGACGCGTCGGGTAGCGCGGGCGAAGACGCGGCCTGGCTTGACTCCGTTGAGTTCATTCCTTCGGGCGGTTCTGCTGCGCCATCGATCGCGAGTGACCCGATCAGCCGTACGGTGGATGCGGGCGCCACGTTCTCGTTTGATGCGACCGCGACAGGCGCCCTGCCCTTGAGTTACGAATGGCGGTTTAATGGAGCGCCGCTGCACAACAACCTCAGCGTGTCGGGTGCAAAGACATCGCGCCTTACGCTCGCGAATGTTCAACCCTCGCAAGCCGGTGGCTATTCGCTCTACGCCAGCAACTCATTCGGGTCAGTGACGAGTTCAGTGGCCGCGCTGGCGATCACCTCGCCGCCGCCGAGCGCGTTGCCAGTCATTGTGCTCGCGCCAACGAGCCAGACCGCGAGCGAAAATTCGAATGTCACATTGAACGTGGTGGCCACCGGCCTGGGACCGTTGAGCTATCAATGGCAATGCTACGGCACCAACCTCACCGACACGACAAACGTGGCCGGCACGGCGACACCCACTTTGGTCCTGAGCAGTATTCTGCCCGCGCAGAGTGGTGACTATTCGGTGATTGTCAGCAACGCCTCCGGTACTGCGATGAGTGCGAATGCGTCGGTCATGGTCCTCTCGTTGGCCGACGCGGCCGGCGCGCCGTATCTCCTGTTCGAGATGGCCGGTTACAATTCATGGATCGCGCAAACCAATGTGACCCATGACGGCACGAATGCATTGCGCAGCGGAATCATTCCTGATGGCCAGAACACACGACTCGAAACATACGTCGATGGTCCGGGAACGGTCACCTTCTGGTGGAAAGTTTCATGTGAATCCGCCGATAATCTTCGCTTCACCATCGGCGCGAACGAGATGTCGCGCATTTCAGGTGAGGTGAATTGGCAACAGCAGACCTTCACGGTGCCACCAGGCACGAATATTCTGATGAAGTGGCGGTATGGGAAGGACGCGGAAGTGGGCAGCGTCGCTGGCCAGGATGCTGGCTGGGTGGACGACATAAGGTACGTTTACACGGGCCCGCAATCGGCGGTGCCGGTGATTACGAATCAACCGGCGAACGCTTCCGTGCTCGCGGGTGCCACGGTCAGTTTCGAGGGGGGTGTCACCGGTTTGCTTGCCATGGCATACCAGTGGAGTTCAAACGGTGTGCCGATTGGGAATGGCCCGAACGTCATGGGTGCCCGAACGCCGCGGCTGACATTGAAGAACGTGCAGCCCGGGCACGCCGGTAGTTACTCGCTATTCGTCAGTAATACCGCCGGCAACGTCACGAGCATTCCTGTTAGTTTGAATGTCACGCCTGCGATCGCCGCGCCGATTATTTCCGGTCAGCCGATCGGACAACGGGTCCGCGAAGGCGCGGCTGCGAGTTTCAGCGTCGTCGCGAATGGTGTCGAACCGCTCGCGTATCAATGGCAGTTCAACGGCAGTGACATCCTTGATGCCACGGCTCCGACACTGGCGTTGAGCGATGTGGGCGCTGAGGACTTGGGCAATTACTCCGTTGTGGTCACCAATGCCGCGGGAGTCGCGACGAGCGCCCGCGCCTCGTTGACCGTGGTTGCGCTTAACGATGTGATCGGCGCGCCCTACCTGAATTTCAGTGTCACGGGGAGCTCACCGTGGTTGATGGACGACGGCCAGAGTTCGGGCCCCCAGACAACGAACGCCGGTGCGATTCTCACGGTCAGCACGCCTCCATCGATCACAGGCCAGCCAGCGAGCCAGAGCATTGTGGCGGGCAATCCCGTGACGTTCAGCGTCAACACAGCCGGTTCCGCCCCGCTGGCATTTCAATGGCGATTGGGTGGCGTGCCAATTTCAGACGGGAATGGCATCGATGGCGCAACGACGAGCGCGCTGACCATCAACAACGTGGACTCGGTGGACGCAGGAAATTATTCCGTGGTGGTCAGCAACATGGTCGGAGGCACAACCAGTGCAAACGCGGCGCTCACCATCATCATGCCGCCAATGATCACCAGTCAACCCCAGGACCAAACGAGTGTTGAAGGTTCCACCGTCAGCATCGCTGTCGGGGCCACAGGAACGGGCATCACTTACCAGTGGCGTCGGAACGGCACAAACCTCGTGGATGGCGGAACCGTGAGCGGCACGAGAAGCGCCACGCTTGTCATGACCGACGTGCAGGCATTTCAGAGCGGCGAATACTCGGTGGAAGTTTCGAACGTTGTCGCCAAAGTCGTGAGCGCCGGTGCGCAGATTTTCATCGCGGCCGCCATGACTCTCGGTGAATCAATCAATGCGCCGTACCTCGGATGGGACACGGCGCTTACTACGCCATGGACCGTTCAGACGAATGTGACGCATGATGGTGAAGCCGCGGCGCGCTCGGGCGCGATTACCAACAATGGCACGACGTGGTTCGAAACTACCGTGACGGGACCCGGAGCAATCCATTTCTGGTGGAAGGTCTCATCGCAAACGAATAGTGATTTCCTGAACTTCTATGTGGCCGGTGCGTTATGGGCGAGCATCTCCGGCGAGGTGGATTGGACGAGCATGTCCACCAACTTGCCCGCTGGAACGATGGTGCTGCGCTGGGCGTACGCGAAGAACGCCAGCGGCACCAATGGCCTTGACCGCGGCTGGCTTGATGAAGTCGATTTCCTCCCTGTGACGGGCCCGTCCGTCCCGGTGATCGTAGCGGAACCCGTTGGAAAGGACGTAAATCCAGGTTCCAATGTCACATTTAGTGTAGAAGCGCTGGGCACTGCTCCGCTGAGTTATCAGTGGCGCTTCGAGGGGCAGAACCTCAGTGACGGCCCGACGATCCTGGGATCCAAATCACCGACCCTGACGCTCCTGGACGCGCAGACGTATCAGTCCGGTTTGTATGACGTGGTGGTGAAAAACCCCTACAGCATCGCCATCAGCCGGCAGGCGTTTCTGAACGTTATTCGACCGATTTCGTTGCGAGAGGCGCTGGATACAGACAACACGAACCACGTGTGGATCGCGGGTGGGTTCTCGGAATGGTTTGGCCAGACCGATGTGAATGCTGACCGCATCGATGCGGCACAGAGCGCACCGCTTCCAAATGGCCAAAGCAATTTCATCTCGACCATCGTTTCGGGACCGGGCGCGATCAGCTTCTTGTGGAAAGTTTCGTCCGAGACGAATCGTGACCGGTTGCGTTTCTCCATCAACGGAGTCGAGCAAACGAACATCTCAGGCCAGGTGGATTGGCGGTCCCGCACGTTCTATGTCCCGCTCGCGAATTCCCTGTTGCAATGGACTTATACCAAGGACGCGTCGAACAGCGCCGGACTCGACCGGGCCTGGGTGGACATGGTCACCTTCGGCCCCTCTGCTCCTGTCATCACTAACTCGGGGCCTGACGTAACGTATGTTGATCAAGGCACGACGGTGCGCCTTTCCGTGGACGCAAGTGGAACGCCCAAGTTCAGCTATCAATGGGTGTTCAACGGGACGAACCTCGTGAACAGCGATACGAACTTTCCGGTGCCGGGTATGATCATCGGCG
>DATHEW010000361.1:0-5018 GCA_035318425.1 Candidatus Acidiferrum sp.
AGAAGCAACTCGAAGAGAAGCTGAAGGCGGAGAAGCAGTTCGAGAAGTGGACTTACCTCGTGTCGACCTTCACCGTCGATACGTTGCTCAAACCACGGAGTGATTTCCTCGCTGAGAAAAAAGAAGAGCCGACCGGGGAAGGCGCGAAGAAGGAAACGCCCGAGCGGAAGGTTCCTTAGCGCCGTTTAGGGCCGCCGACTTCGTCGCGATCGTCTACATCGAGGCGCACCTCGACCGAACGACTGTTTGACAGCGGCTCACGCGAAATGACCGCACCTCTCGTCTCATGTACGATGCTCAAAGGCGAGTCGTCCTCCAGGAGTTGGGTGCAGGCGAGACAGATGTTCGGATTGGCGTTTGCGCGCGCCTGAATCGCTTCACCACAACATCGGCATATTGTTCCAAGTGCCATCCCACACCAATGATCGTCGAGACTATCCAAAAAGCGAGGGCTACTTATTAACAAAAAAAGAGGAGACACGAACCGTTGTCCTGCCAGATCCGTTGGCTTTGGCAGTCGCTAGTTTTCAATCCTCTGTGTCACTGGAGTTGGGGAAACTCACTTTTTTCTTCGCTCCGCGTTTCGATGGGCCGCCGAAGGACGGTTGATTCGTCCCGCGAATCAACTACTCAACCTTTACGTGCCGTGCCCTTGATGTACCGGCGAAAGATCGCCCGGCACGGAAACTCCACACGCACGTGATCACCGGAAGGTCTAGCGCAGAGCGAAGCAGCTCCAATGCTGCCGAGCAACGGCGGCGGCAACTGCAACAAGCGTTCACTCGTGAAGTTTGTTGAGAGTGAACGCAATGCGCTTCCGGCCGAGTTCGTGCCACCTCATCAATAACTTCTCGACAAGTCGAGGCTCACGCCTCTTGCCGCTTAATCGCAAGCCGCGGCAGACTTGCCGTGGATCAACGTATGAAAAACCAATTAAAATTCCTGATGCTCACTGGCTGGCTCATTCCGACGGGACTGACGCTCGTTTACTTCGGACGCTGGATCACGGAAAACGTCATTCCCACGCTCAAGGGCGGCAACTTCGACCAACTCTACGACCTCCACCAGGTGCGTTACTTGGACACGACCCTTGCATGTACCATTATCGCGCTCGTGTGGGTTACTGCGATGGTGTTCAGATGCGCGAGGAAACAGATCGCCTTTGCCGGCCGCCGCGCGTAAGCGTGTCTCTCCAGACGGGCACTGCTGCGCGGTCAAGATGGAAATCGGAGCCGACTGCATAGACAGAATTCAACAGGATTCTCAGCTCAGTCCCATCATCCTCAACACTGCTCTCTGAATTCTGATTATCCTGTCTAACTTCTGAGTGCTAGATACCGCGAATGAACCTTTTCTCGCGGCCGTTGTCTCACTCCCATGCGCACTCCAAAACGGTTTCAGCGGGTCACCAGATATTTGTGGCGGGAATGGATTAAACCAATCGGGTTGATAGCCATCATCGTCTTCCCACTGAAATCCGCCGTCGCAGACTGGAACTGGGTGCCGACCGGTTCCATGAAACCCACGATCCTCGAAGGTGACCTGGTGTTCGTGAACAAACTCGCTTACGACCTCAAAGTGCCGTTCATGCTCCAACGCCTGGCCGAGTGGGATGATCCGGCGCGCGGCGACATCGTAGTTTTCTTCTCACCGCACGACGGCACGCGGCTCGTGAAGCGAGTGGTTGCGGTTCCCGGCGACACGATTGAGCTGCGCAACAATGTGCTGCTGCTGAACGGAAAAGCGCTGGCGTATGAGTCCGTGAACGCGCAGGCCTACGCACAGGAGATTTACGAGGACGCGCGTGCCGTCATGGCTATCGAGCAAGGGGCCGGGCCATCTCATCTCGTCATGGCACTCCCATCGCGCGGTGCCAAGCGGACATTCGATTCCATCACCGTGCCGCCCGGAAAATATTTCATGCTGGGAGACTCACGGGACAACAGTTTCGACTCGCGCTTCTGGGGCTTCGCAGAGCGGAAACAAATTGTCGGCAAGGCCAATCGCGTGCTGCTCTCGTTCGACAAGAACCATCGATACGTGCCGCGGCTCGGGAGAACGTTTTCTTCACTGGATTAACGTGCCGTTGAGCGAGCCGGACGGGCGGGGCCGCAGCGTGATAAAAAACGGCGCCGTCATCTACCAGGTCAGAGGGAGCGCAGAGACCGTCACGGGAAACGACCATACTCAGGCCGCATGGAATTGAGAGCGGGATCAACGCGCCACGCGACTGGCAACATTTCATCCTTCGTAGGAGTCGAGGTGACGAGACTCACTTCAACTCCGTGGTAATCAGATCCTCCTCACGTCGTCTCCTACCCGGACGACCGATCGCCCCAGGCTGTGCAGCGGCACGCCCTACGGACTTGCCACGCCGCTGGTGACCGTTATCATGCTCGCATGTTCCGCCGAGTCCTCACTTTGTTGGCATCTGCTGTCTGCGCCTGCATTAGCTTCGCTCTGGCCGTTCCATCAATGGCGGGGGACGACACCGCCACGAACACGCCGCCCTATTCGCAGATTTTCGTGCGCGGCGGACCGGGCGACTTCGTGGGACTTACCAACGTCATTTTCATCCACCGCGCATTCGATACGGTGGAAGTTCTCTTCGATGTCGGAGATGATAATGATGCCGATGGCGATCTCATGGAATTTCATTGGTCGGACAACGCGCCCGGCAATGTCACGAGTTTCGCGGTCCGTTTCACGAACGACTATGCGCCGGGAAAATACCGCGTCTCGGCCAACATCACGGATCACAAAGACACCGTGTTCCCCACCGTTGATTTCGAAGTCATCTCCGCGCTTCAAGGCATGCGAATGCTGCTGGCCGATGTCGAACTCACCGAGCGACACCAGCAGATCAAACACTTGCGCGCGCCGCTGCGCCTCGCCGAGAAAGCGATGGAACGCCGCAACTGGAACATCGCCACTCGCCGGCTGGAACGATTCAAAAAGGGCCTTACCCGACACCTCAGTACCCAGATCGAAGAAGAGGTTCAAATCATCGAACGCTGGAGTGACGCGGCGGGTACCGTTCAATGGGCGATCCAAAAACTGCCGCGGCATCCCGGACCCGGCGCACCTCCCGGTGTATTTCCTGGAAGTTCCAGTTCCAGTGGAGGACTTGTCATCGTGTACCAACTGCCTTATCCCGCGAGCACGAATACCATTCCTACGCCTTATCCTGGCGGAAGCTACCTTGTCGCCCTCATCGAGGCGCGCCGGCTGGAACTGCTCTCCAACAACATGCCGATCATCGTCGCGACGAATATTCTTCCGCCGACTGGGTTCAACCCGACCGTCATTACCAATTCGCCGCCCGTCGTCATTACTCCTCCCGCCTCCGGTGACTCGGGAGCAACCGTCATTCGAGCATGGACCGACGCGAACTACCTGAATGGCGAGGGCCAAATTTTTCCGCCACTCATCAACCCCGGCGTCATCTCGAACCCATTCAACGCCACGCCGTGACGGGCGAGCGCGGCGTAACGCTGTGTCCACCCTGACCATGATGCACTGTTGAAACAAGTTTCCCGTTGGAGTCGGGGTGACGAGACTCACTTCAAGCGCGGCGGGATCAAGGCCCAATCCTTCTCGCCTCCGGCACCAAACAGCGCCGTCATCTGCCACTTCAAAGGGAGCGACCCGCTGCCGTCGATCACCTCACCTTGACGTCGTAACAAAACAGCGTGTCCTGATCCCGAATGTAGAACTTGCCGTTCGCCACCACTGGATGCGCCCACGCTGGTTTGTCGGTGCGTTCGGGCTGAGTGAATCGACCCCGTTCCAGGTATTCCTTGCGGCTGGGTTCGATGAGAACAATCGGGCCTTCCTCGGTGCGGTAGTAGATTCGGCCATCTGCGAATGCGACTGAACCTTTGGTCACGCGCCGTTTGTCCGAATCCCGCTCGTTCCACAACACCTCGCCGGTCTTGAAATCAAGACAAGCCATGTAGCCGCCACCGTTGCCGCCGTTCGCGCCAAACAACGCGCCGTCGTAAAGGATCACACCGCCGTGATGATTTTCCATCGACTTCGAGAACCAGACTTCCTCTGCGGTGAATTCGCCGGTTTCCTTCTTCACCAGTTTAGCCAATCCGCCGCCTGCTCCGTACGCGGTAGCGGCGAACACATAACCATCGTGATAAATCGGCGTGGAGATATTGATGCGCATCGAGTTGGCGGGCTTATCGTAGCGCCAGAGTAATTTGCCATCAGCAGCGGAAACGCCTGCGACCGTCATGGCCAGAAGCTGCACGTATTGGCGCTGCCCACCAAAGTCTATCGCAATGGCGGACGAATAGGCGGCGCCGGTGTTGGGCGGGCTCATGGATTTCATGCCCACTTCATCGTCCGTCAATTTGCCGTCGCTGTTTTCATCCAACTTCTTCAGCGCCGCCACAGCGTTCTTGATCTCGGATTGCTCGATCGCTCCACTCTCGTCCGCATCCAACGCGGAAAGAGCTTTCACCATACGCATCATGCCGGGACCTCGTCGCCGGCGCTCTCCGCCGGCCTGGCCTTCGCGTGCGGGACTCAATTCGTCCTCAGAAAGTTTGCCGTCCTGATTCTTGTCCAACTTCGGAAGAGCAGTCGGTGCAGCCGCGAGTTCATCAGCCGAGATTTCCTTGTTCTGATCTTTGTCCAGCGTAGAGAGCACCGGCACTGTCTCGATCGCATTCGGACGATTGCCAGACGGTGCGCGGCTCGGCGCCTGACTGCCGCCGGCACGATCTGACACCGCGCTTTTCCAGATCGTTTCGCCCGTGAGCTTGTTCAACGCTACCATCGTCGCTTCCTCACCACCGGGTGTGCAGATGACCTTATCGCCATCCACGAGCGGCGACTCACGAAAACTCCACATGGGGCTTCTACCGCCGAAGTCTGACTTCAAATTTCGTTGCCAGACCACCTTGCCGTCCTTCGCTTGCAGACAAACAATATTGCCCGCCAACCCCATGACATAGAGCCGATCTCCGTCCACCGTGGGAGTGGCGCTTGGCCCTTCTTTGGAT
>DATHEW010000362.1:0-4575 GCA_035318425.1 Candidatus Acidiferrum sp.
GCGTGTTCGAGAACAAGAACGTGCGCATCGTCGCCATCGATCACAACAACTAGGCCACTAGCGTGGCTGCCACGGCGCTGCGCGCAGACACCATGGACCAGTTGTTTCCAATCATTCGGCGCGTCCGGCGGCCACTTGTGCGGCCGGACGCGATGCCGCCTGAAGTGCCCACGCCAAAGGCGGCCGATAAAATTGTTCCCTCACCCGCAGCGGAAACGCCACAGGCCAAAGATGACCCTGACCCGACCTCCACGACTATCGCGCCGCGGCGCCCTCGCGCTGCGGCAGCATGAGCGGCATCCGCGCATCAACCTCGATCGCTACGCTCTCGCGCAGAGCGTTGCGCTGACGAACATCACGTCGGACTGCTCGGGCGTGGCTTACTCGCCTGTCACGCGGACGATCTTCGTCATCAAGAACTCGACGAACTTCATCTACGAATACTCGGTCACGGGCACGTGGTTGCGCACCATCAGCACGACGGGTTTCACGGACTGCGAAGGCATCTGCTGGATGTACGACGACTACTTCGGGATCAGCGATGAAGACACGTCGAGCATCACCATCGTGCGTATCCAGCCCGCCACGGCTTCACTGACAAAGGCTGGCGGGACGACGGTGAACACCGGCCTGGGCAATCTCGACTCCACGACGGGCGGCGGTTTCGAAGGGGTCTCCTACGATCCTGAGAACCACAAGTTTTACGTGGCGAAGGAGCGGCAAACCACCGCGCCGACGCGCAACGGAATGCGTGTTTACGAAGTGCTGATGAGCGGACTGGCGCGCGAGATTTTCAGCGCCTCAGCGAAGTTGCCGAGCACGATCACAGACCTGGCGGATTTGTTTTACGACGTGCATTCGCGGCATCTGTTTCTGCTGAGCCAGGAAAGCAATCGGATCATTGAAACGGACCTGAACGGGACGGTGTTCCGCATGTCCTCGCTGTCGGTGGGGATGACGCAAGTGGAGGGCATCACGTTCAATAACGATCGCTCCATCATGTGGCTCGTCGGCGAGCCCAATCAGATGCGGCGCTTCACGGTGTTCTGATATGGCGCTGGTGCTGATCAAGGAAGACGGCAGCGGTCTGGCAAACGCGAACAGCTACGCGGATGCGGCGGAGGGTGATGCGTTCCACGAAGCGCACCTTTACGCGACGGACTGGACCGGTGCGAGCGCAGCGAACAAGGCCGCGGCGCTCGTCTTCGCTACACGATTGATCGATGCACACTACCAGTTTCGCGGGTTCAAGGCGCACGACACGCAGGCACTGCAATGGCCGCGCGAGTTCGCGCGTGATGACGATGCGCTGCGAGTGAGTGGCATTGGCGGGCTGATGTCGCGCAGTGAGTTCTTCGCCAGCAACGTTGTTCCGAGATTGCTGCGCGATGCGACGATCGAAACGGCGCGTGAGTTGATCAAAGCCAATCGCACCGAGGATCCAGACGGCGAGGGCCTCGGGTCACTGTCAGTCACCGGCACGTTGAGCCTCACGTTCAACAAGAGCGATCGCCGGCCGGTGATCCCGCATGTCGCGCAGTCGATGCTTTCCAAGCTCGGTGAATACCTGAATCGCAGCGGCGGCATGGCGCGCCTGGTGAGGACGTGATGGCGCTGAACCTTCCAACTCTGACTCGGCGCGCACTCGCGGCGGTGTTCCGACTTGGGCCGCCGATCGTGCGCGATGGTGTGTTCTATCGGCCGCAAACGAACGCGTCGGCGGAAGTGAGCGCGACCTGCAAATTCCTCGGGGCGCACGTGATGTCGGACCATTACCTCGGCATGGCGCCCGTCGTACCCGGCACTGAGAACCTGCTCATTCGCGCCAGTGAACTGGTGACGATCACTGCGCCGACGGCCGGTGATTACGTCGTGGAGAACACGACTGGTCTGCGGCGCAATGTCCACGCGTCACGTCTGGATCCATCCGGCGAGTTCTACGTGTTCCAGTCCGTACGATCTGCGGATGAGGACTGGGGTGATCTCACGGCGCACACGCTGTCCGAAGACTTTGGCGATCTTACGGCCGCAACAGCTTTCGAAGACCGCCTGCAACTCAACTGAAAGGATTTCGATTATGCCCAAACAAGTTCGACTCCGCCGCGGCACAACTGCGCAACACGTTGCCTTCACCGGTGCGGAAGGTGAAGTGACTTACGACACAAACAAGAAGGTGCTCGTCGTCCACGATGGCGTGACGCCCGGTGGCAAACCGCTGGAAGGCTTCGTTCTGCTGAATCCCGGCAACCCACTGCTTTCGCAAGTAATTCGCAGCATCGTGTCGATCGCCGGTGGCGACAGTGAATCGACCGCGTTCTCAGTCGTCGGGAGCGCGGGGTTCAATTACGTCAGCATCAACGAGACAGCTTCCGTGAAGCGTCTGCACATTTCCCAGGAGCAGCTGGTCTTCGGCGGCAACGTGGTGCTGAACTTCGGCACCTACGGTTCGAAGCGAATCACGCTCACTGGCGATGTGGCGTTCTCCGCGTTGGGCTTCGGCTTCGGCTCGCGATTGGAGCTGCGCATTCTGTGCGATGGCACGACGCGCAATCTCACATGGCCCGCGGGTTGGAAGTTCGTTGGCGCGGCGGCGCCGGCATCCATCGCCGCGAACAAAGCCGCGCTGCTGCAGCTGTATGCGTTCGGCTTAGCCGAGACGGACATGATCGCTCACTACGCGGTGCAACCCTGATGGACACCAACATGAGCAAACATTCGTTGTTCAATTCGTTTCTGCTCGCTGTGTGCCTCGCCGTGATGGGCTGGGTTGCCCACAAGGCCGCCGACAGCGGCGAACGCATCGCCGCCATGCAGGCTTCGCTCGATGCGGTGAAGGAAAGCGCGAGCAAAGCGGAACGCGCCAGCACGGAAAGTCTGGCGCGCATGGAGCGCAAGATGGACGACATGGTTCCGCGTCGGGAGTTCGATGCCAAAATGCTCGCCATCGAGACCGAGCAACGCAAGGCCGACATCCGCCTGCGCGAGATCGATCTGGAAATTCTCAAACTCAAAGACCGAATCCGCTGAGGCACTGGCGTGCCGGCCACCAAATGAAAGCAAACCTGATCATCCTCACTTTCACCGCAGCCATGTTGGTCGGCTGCGTGACGCGGCCGTTGCGACCCGGCACGGCAACAATCAAAAGCGCGGCGCCTGCTGGTGGTGCTCAGTTTGCTAGCGAACTGAAGCAGCCGGAAAATCCGGCGCAGGCCGCCGCGCAGAATTTCGAACGCACGACCGAAACATCCTTGCCGCTGCCTGCTGGAACGAAAGTGGCCGAGCGCATCCTCACTCGCGAGCGGCCGGATGGACCTGGAGTCGTGACGGAGAAGACGATCGTGCTCTCCGCGCCCGCCGTACAGGCCACGCGCACCGTTGAGAAGGCCGGCACGACGATTGGCGCTGCGCAGAAGGACACCGCGCGCGAGCTCGGCGCAAAGCTTGCGAGCTTGAAAGGTATCGTTTGGGTCGGCGTGCTGATGTTCATCTTTGGCATCGCCACACTGGTCTATCCCCCACTCCGCTCAATCATCGGCAGCGTAACCACGAGCGTTGCCGTCATCGTCGGAGGCATCGCATTGATGGTGCTGCCAACGCTGATTGTTGGGAATGAACTTCTGATCCTTGGCGGCGTGGCTGCGCTGGTCGGCGGCTGGTTCTTCGCGCATCGCTACGGCCGCCTGCGCGGCTTCGTGGATGCAAACAAGAACGGGATCGACGACAGACTGGAGGAGGGCACAGCCAAGGCCGAGCAATGACTCGAGACAAACAGTTGCTCAACGTCGATCTCGATCAGGTGATCGAGAAGCGTCGATTGGACCAGGCGTTGAACGCCAAAGAGTTTGCCGTACTCGCCGGCGTTTCATATTCCGCGGCGCGGTCGTGGTTCCGACAGCCAGGATTTCCGGCTCTCTTGGGTGTTGTTTTTTGGCAGGACTTCACCAAGTGGCGCCAATCGAAGATGGATGCCTCCAATTTCAGCAACGCTCGGTCATCAAATTCGGTAACTCCGAACTCCGGGACAGCGCCTGCTTTCACTGGGAAAGCCGCCGCACTCTTGGCGGAAGCCGATTAAGGAGTCGCAGAGAAGTTTACTGCACTTTTACTGCACTGTTGAGAAAACCCTTTAGAATCAGTGGAGCGGGTGAAGGGAATCGAACCCTCGTCTCAGCCTTGGGAAGGCCACATTCTACCATTGAACCACACCCGCTTCCGGGCGCTTTTGTAACAGCGACGGAGAACGTCCGCAAGTTCTCATCACGCTCGGCTCACTCGCTCTCAAGTTTGCGCAGCGCGTCGCGGACCTCGGCAGCTTTCTCGTAATTCTCCTGTCGCACGGCTTCGTGTAATGCCAGTTCGAGTTTTTCACGCCGCGTCAATGGACGCTTCGAGTTGATCTCGCCCTTCCAGTTTTCCAGATAGGCCACTTCCTGCGATTGCTCGATGGCATCGTTGCGGCCGCACTCGGTGAAAAATTGGCGCAACGCATTGATGCCGGCATCGATGAAGCGGGCGGCGTCCGCGTAGCGACGTGCGGCGAGTTTTTCGCTGGCCCGCGCGCGTGTCTGGATGAGA
>DATHEW010000363.1:0-5279 GCA_035318425.1 Candidatus Acidiferrum sp.
TTTTCGTCGCGAATCCGAATAACCCGACGGGCACGCACCTTTCGGATGATGCGGTCAGGCAATTCATCGATGTGCTTCCACCTCACGTGCTGCTCGCGATGGATGAGGCTTACGTGGAATTTCTGCCCCGCGCGCTCGATCTCATTCCGCTCGTGCGAGAAGGAGCGAAGCCCAACGTGTTGCTCTTGCGCACGTTCTCGAAAATTTACGGTCTGGCCGGGTTCCGCATCGGTTATGGCATCGGCTCGCGCGAATTAGTTTCAGCGCTGGAGAAAATTCGCCAACCGTTCAATACGAACCTGCTGGCGCAAACCGCGGCCCTCGCGGCGCTCGATGACGAAGAACACGTTCAACGCACGCGCACAAACAACCTCGCTCAACTGAAGTTTTACGAAGTGACCTTCCGCGAACTCGGTCTCGAGTTTGTCCCGTCGGTGGCCAACTTCATCCTCGTCAAAGTCGGCGATGGACAGCGCGTATTCGGCGAGTTGCAAAAGCTCGGGATCATCGTGCGTCCGATGGCGGGCTATCAGTTGCCAGAGTGGATTCGCATCTCGATCGGCACGCCGGAAGAAAACGCACGGTGCATCGCTGCGCTCAAGCGAGTGCTCGGCCGCTGAGTGGATGAGCATCCGGCTCGAAATGCTTCAGGTCGCGCGCCTCGCGCCAAAGTTGCTCGGCGATTCCGCGGAACTCGTCGGTCGTTTCATCCAGTTACAACAGAACAGCGATGGCGGTTTCAAAGATCGCGTCGGCAGAAGTGATCTTTACTACACGGTGTTCGGCCTCGATGCGCTGACAGCGCTTCAACTTCCATTGCCCACGGAACAACTGCGCAAGTTCGTGACGGGGTTTGATCCCGTCACGCTCGATCTCGTTCATCTCTGCGCGTTGATCCGCTGTTGGGCCGCCGTCGGTGAAGGAGGCCCGCGAGACGCTGGCGGCACGTTACGAGCGCGGCTCGCGGACTTTCGCGCGCGCGATGGTGGATACAATCCCATTCCCAACAGTGAGCACGGGACCGCTTACGGAGCTTTCCTCGCCGTGGCTGCGTATCAAGACATGCGCACGCCGATCGTGGACTCGTCACGGCTGGTCGAGTCATTCAATCGTCTGGCCACGATCGATGGCGCATGGACGAACGAGGTGTTACCGATCGCAGCAATCGGAGCAACGAACGCCACTGCGGCGGTGGTTACGGTTCTGCGAAATCTTGGCGCGCCGATATCCTCGCGCGCAGCAGAGTGGTTGCTGGCGCGAACGCATCCGCAAGGAGGATTTCTTGCGATACCAGGTGCGCCGATTCCCGATTTGCTTTCCACGGCGACGGCGCTCCACGCACTGGCGGGACTGGGCGTTCCGCTCGATCCAGTGAAAGATGCCTGCCTCGATTTCATCGACACGCTCTGGGCGAATGACGGAGCGTTCCACGGCAATTGGACGGACGATCATCTGGACTGCGAATATACTTTTTACGGATTGCTCGCTCTTGGCCATCTCGCGGTCTGAAACTCCCGTATTTACTGCGCAATCTGAGCACGCATGAGTGCCTCAATGTGTCCGTTGAGAAATGTTTTCCATTGACCCACGCCCCCTTCCATGACGAGATACAAAATCACTTTTTAACGCAAAAAAGGAACGATGCCGAAGGTTGTGAAAAAGAATGGCCGTGCTGCGCGCTTCTCTGCCAGCGCCGCCAAATACGACGCGAACCATACCGTTTTGTCGAAGACTTACGGCGCGTTGGCCGACCTGCGACGTGAACTCGCCGAGTCCAAAACGCACATCGCCAAGCGCGAAGAGATCCTGAAACTCTTTTCGTCCTGCGATGATTCGCAGCGCGCCTGGCTGCTGCTGGAGGATTATTTCGAGAAGCTTTCGCTCGCCCGCAAAGATTTCAGCGCCGCCGATTGGTGGCCGCGCATGATGAATGCACGTGGCCGCGAACGGCTGGAAGAACTTGCCATCCTTTTTCTGCGCTCGAATCGCCCACTCCCCACCGAGCTGACAGGCTACGCCAACCTCGATCGTTTCGCGGAAATCGAACAGGCGGAGCAGGAACAGCAGGTTCTCCAGGCGCTTGAGGACTGGATGTTTCCCGCCGCGCCCGCGCACCTCGATGGCCCGAGGGCGAAGCTCCACGTCTTCGCCGAAGCCGAGCGCGCCGATGAACAATCGCAACTCCGCACGCTGAAGGTTCATTTCAACTTGTTCCGTCCACGCACCGGCGAGCGCCATCGCAATATCGGTGACCTCCTGGACATCACCACTCGCTCCGGTCACGAGCAGGAATTGTTTGCTCCGGCCGACTGGCAGTTTTTGCTTTGGCTGGCGGAGAATTATCACGAGCGCGCCGATGAGGATGAACTGCGTCTCGCTGGCG
The DNA here is from genome assembly GCA_035318425.1 of Candidatus Acidiferrum sp. Classification (GTDB taxonomy): domain Bacteria; phylum Verrucomicrobiota; class Verrucomicrobiia; order Limisphaerales; family SIBH01; genus JANNGC01. Next base: position 2,384 of record DATHEW010000363.1, read on the forward strand.
TGGAATTGCTGCAATGGCTGGCGCGCTGGGGCTACACGAAGCGGCTCGAGTTTCCGAATGCGCCCGGGCATTTCCATTTCCTTGGCGAAGTTGTCGAGTTGCTGCCTGACCTGCAAAAAAACGAGGAAGATCTCGGCTTCACCCATCGGTTGCGATTGCCCGACGGCACGCATCGCCCGTTGAACACGGTGCAGTTTTTCGCCGGCCAGCCTGCGCTCGTGTTGGTGGAAAAGGATTTTTATCTCCTGCGCAATCCGCCGCCCGCGCGTCTGCTCGAACATTGGGTGCAAGCGCCCGTCATTCCAGTGCGCAAACTGAGCACGCGCATGCGCACCCAACTGCGCAAGATGCAGACGGTCAACGCGGCGGATTGGGATCAGTTGTGCGTGGCCCACACGGCGCGGCCGCAATTCATCTTCGAGCTCGCCGATGAAACAGTGCGGCTCCGACTGCGCGCAATCAGTGATCGCGACGGCAGCTTCTGGCACTGGAACGGACAGGAATGGCAGCAAGACGAAGCGTTCGCAGGCGGAATCGACAAACCGAGCGTGCTGGAAGACGCGCGGTTGGATGCCGCGGCGCAATGGCTCCGGCGCCTCGATTGGTTTACTCCCGAAGCCGGACTTTGGGTTGGTGATGCGAACGAAAATTTCCTCGGCACGCTCGCATTCGTCTGGCCGGACCGCCCGCGTGATGCGGAGTTTCTTGGTAACCAGGCGTTTCAACGCCTGTTCATGGCGCCGCGCCAGCTTAAGCCGAAACTCATCGTCAAAGGCAGCGGCATCGATTGGTTCACCGTCTCGACCGAGTGGGAACAGGAAGGATTGAAGCTCACCTCTGCCGATTTGCAGCGGCTCGCGGCGGCCACGTCGCGCTTCGTCAAGTTGCCGGATGCGGGTTGGGTCGAGTTGGACACGGACGCCGTCGCGAAAGCGCACGAGACGATGGCTGACTTGAACCAGGATTTGCTCAGCGCCACGCCGACGCGCATCGGATTGGATCAAGCCGCGCACTTTAACGACGGGGAATTGAAGCGCTTTGCGGACAGCCCGGAGCTCAAGGCGCTCAAGGAAAAGCTCGCTGATTTCGAAGGCGTTCCGACCGTCACCCTGCCCGCTGAGGTGAAGGCGGATATGCGTCCGTACCAACAGGAAGGCTTCAACTTCCTGTGTCATCTCACGCGCGCGAAGCTCGGCGGCATTCTCGCGGACGACATGGGCCTCGGCAAAACCTTGCAGACGCTGTCGTGGCTGGCGTGGCTGCGCGATCAACACGCGAATGATCCCAAACCCGCGTTGGTGATTTGCCCGGCGTCGGTCCTTCACAACTGGCGGCGCGAGTCCGAGAAATTCACACCTCACTTGAAGGTACTCGTCCTTGAGAGTGGCGCTGCGCGGCACAACTTGCGCAAACAGATTCCGCAGCACGACATCATCGTGACGAACTACGCCCTGCTCCGCCGCGACCTGGAGGCACTGCAAAAATTTCCGTTCAGCGCCGTGATCCTCGATGAGGCGCAATTCATTAAAAATCCGGCGGCGCAGATCACGCAGTCGGTGAAGCAGTTGAAGTCGGACCAGCGCCTCGCGCTCACCGGCACGCCGCTGGAAAATCGTCTGCTCGACCTCTGGAGCATTTGCGATTTCATTCAGCCCGGTTACCTCGGCACGCAGGAGCATTTCAACGAGACGTATCAGCCGCGCGCGGAAGGCACGGAAGAGGAAGCGATCGCCACGCAACGCATCGCGCGCCGCCGGCTTTCCGCAAAGTTGCGTCCGCTGATGTTGCGGCGCTTGAAGAAGCAGGTCGCGAAAGATTTGCCGGACCGCATCGAGGAACGCCGTGACTGCGAACTCGGCGAGGCGCAGCGGAAACTGTATCTGGCAGAACTTCGCCGCAGCCGCGAGCAGGTTGCGCAGGTCGTGGCTGAAAAAGGACTCAACAAATCCAAGATGCACGTGCTGGCCGCGCTCACGCGCTTGCGGCAAATCTGCTGTCATCCGCAGCTCGTGGGGAACGACTCCGCGTCAGGAAAGACCGAGACACTGTTCGAGTTGCTCGAGCCGTTGCTCGCGCAAGGACACAAGGTGCTGCTGTTTTCGCAGTTCGTGCAGATGCTGCGCTTGCTGGAAACTGAGTGTAAGACCCGCAACATTCCAACGCATCTGCTAACCGGCGAAACCAAGGAACGGCAGCTCACCGTGCAGCAATTCCAGGATGATCCGAATCCCGGCGTGTTCCTGCTCAGCCTGCGCGCGGCAGGCACAGGGTTGAATTTGACCACTGCAAGCTACGTGGTGCTTTACGATCCGTGGTGGAACCCGGCTGTCGAAGCGCAGGCGATCGACCGGTCGCATCGCATTGGCCAGACGCAAACGGTGAACGCGTATCGGCTCATCGCGCCGGGAACGGTCGAGGAGAAGATCTGGGAGTTGCAACAGCGCAAGGCCCGCACGATTTCCGACGTGCTGGGTGAGGAAGGTTTCGCACGCAATCTCACGCAGAGCGATCTCGAGTATCTCTTCTCGGAAGAATAATCCGGTGAGCAGGCCTGCCCTTGGACGCGGCCTCGACCGCCTGATGGAGCAACCTGCGTCCACTGCGGAAACGACGACGCGCAGCAGTCTTGCCCCGGGGTTGAGAATTCTGATTCAGGGAGGCGACGCGACATCCGTTCAACCTCAGCCGAGCGCGAAATCAATTCGCACACCCGAGCGCATCGTTTGCTCAGCCACGCTTCTGATCGCGGACGGAGCGCTTGTGCTTTGGCCCCTGGTCTGGATGCACACGCACCATGGCTCAGTTGGTTTGCTGTTGCTGACGGCGTGTCTGGTCTCTGTCGTGCTCGGTGGACTTGCCGGCGTGCTGGCCGTTTTGACGCTCGCTGAGTAAGGAC
>DATHEW010000364.1:0-15314 GCA_035318425.1 Candidatus Acidiferrum sp.
GGAGCGTCCTCCGGATGCATGTGGGCGAATACGCTGGTGTGCAACAGGTCATCGCTATCGTAACCCAATATGACTTTGTAGCTCGGGCTCACGTAACGGTAGAGGCCATCGACGCTTGCTTCGCAAACCAGTTCCGTCGAATTCTCGACCAGCAGGCGATAGCGCTCTTCGCTTTCCCGCACTGCATCCTCGGCTTTTTTGCTCTCCGTGATGTCAAGCAAGGCGCCGAGAACGGCGGGTTGTCCGTTGAACTCAGAGCGGCTGCCATCGGCCGCGAGATGAATCACCGCCCCGTCACTGCGCACTCCCCGGAGTTGGTAACGGACCGCCTCGACCTGCCCTTCAAAACGGCGGCGTAAATTGTGGCTCACGGTCGGGAGGTCGGCAGGAAAGACGAAATCCTGCAAGGGGCGCGAGGTCATCTCGTCCTGCGAGTACCCGAACATGGCGGCCATCTTGGGATTGGCGTAGATGAAACGATCGTTCTGTATGACGTAGATTCCCACGAGCGATTGCTCGACGAGCCGGCGAAATTTCGCCTCCGCCACTGAGAGCTCAGCCGTTCGCTCATGCACGCGCGACTCGAGTTCGGAGTTGGTGCGATGCAGTGTTTCCTCAGCGAACTTCTGGTCCAATTCCGAGCGATAGAGGAGCCGCGCACTCCAGATAATGGCGCACGTGAGAAAGAACAGGTTGAGGAACGAGAAAAGCCAGGCGGCGATTTCCGGATTGTAAACTCCCGTCTTCAATCCCGCGATCTTCAGGAGTCCTGTCACCAACGGAATCAGGACCGGCGTCAGAACCAGCCACCGCAACATCGAGCCGCTCATGCCCGGACTGGTGAGAATGGCCATGAAGCCGCGATTGGGACGCAGGCAGAAGAGGCCCACCCCAAACAGCAGAAACAGTAGCGTCGAGACGAGACTCATGCCGCGTTCGTGGAAAACGGAATACCATCGGTAAAAGGAGGGGACGCCGCAGGCGAACCCGATTATGGCCAGCATGGAAACCAGAAGAGCCGCCAATGTCAGGATTTCGGAAGGGTGAATGCCACGACCGGAGCGCTTATCGAGAAACACCATGGCAAGTCCGTACAAAATGAAATTGACGGAGGTGAGAATCGCTGGGCGCGTTTCAATCAGAAGTTCCAAAAGAGGAAACCGCAGCGCGCTTCGCGAACCCGATTCGAACAGATGTTCGATTAACGCCACGAGTCCGATGGCGCAGAGAATCATCCCGCCGACGCGCGCGACGCGCGCGATGCGCGTCGCGGAAATGGGAGAGTTTCTCTGACGCATCATCCACAGGAAGCAACCCGCCATGACGAAACCTGCCGATGTTCGAACAGGCATGGGATAATCGCCAGCCCACATTTGCCTGAGACCGCCCGCGTGGAAGAACATCCCGATGGCGGTCAGAGTGCCCGTGAGAATGAGAGTGATGCTGGCAACCCGTAAAAATCCATTGAGTGCGGGAAGAGAGCGCGCGGAAAAGAAGTCCGTCGTCCCGGGAGTCGCCCCATTTACACTTCCCTTTGGTAGCAGGCCCGGTCCCATGTCGTCGATTATTGAAACACGTTCTGCGAAAAACGACTCGCGCGTATTTCGCGAGTCACTCGGTATCGGTTTACTGTCATTCAAACTTGAGAGCCGCTGAAAAGAGAGACAGCCAGGATATTCCCGCTCATCGATGGTGTCCTTCTGACGTGCAGATTGATCTGCGCCGGGCCGTGGTTCAAGAACCGAGTCTCTGCTACCCCGATCCGGTGAGCTGTTTCAGATCCGCACGCACTGCTTCATACGTCGTGTTGAACGCGAGCACTTTTGGATCGGGCTCCACTTTCCACGCGCGGCAGGCATCGAGATAAACATCCGGCCACCAGTTGCGATGTTGCGTGAGACCTTGGTCGCGCCACTGACGCCAGCCCATCAACACTTTCGACCAGCACTCGTCGCCATAACGCACGCCTTCCTTCGGATCGGTGAACTGTTTCAAATACCAATCCCGACCGACGCGCGCGTGCAACACTTCATCCGCCCAATCGTAATCCTGGAACAAGCCCGCGAGCGGATCGCCTGAAGCGAGCGCTATTTCCCACTCGAAGCGTTTGCCGTTTTTGGGCATGAGTCCTTGCTCGATGAAATAAAGCACCGCGTGCCGCTCGAATGGTTTCAACTGCGTGTTCAATCCGAGCGACCACGTGAAGTTCACCATCACCTTGCGCCAGTCCACGCCGGCATTCACGAAACCGACTTCGCCCATCATGGCGTGACGCGCTTCATCCCAAAGCTGGCGCGTCATGTCGCGGTAGTACGCCCACGGTTTGTCCGGCGTTTCGGCAATGATGCTCGCCATCATTTCAGGCACGTCGATTTCCCGGAGGCGCTTGTAGAACATCATCAGCGTCTTGGGCCGCGGCGGGAGATTCTGATCGTAGAGAAAAACCTCCGCGTTCACGCCCATGTTGTAGGGATCAGGGAAGCGTTCGTCGCGCTTGGGCACTTTGTCGTAATGGAAAGTCTGCACCGAATATTGTCGGACGATTGGACTCTCAACTGACTTGTCAGCGCCATGCAGCGCCCCTGCGGCGCCGAGGCAATCATCGAGCAATGCCAGCCAATCCTTCGCCGAGGCGCGTTGCTGCTCGTCCACCAACTGCGCGATCGTCTTGCGCCCGTAGTCGAGCATGTCCGCGATCTCGAGCAGGGCGAAGCGGCACAACCGCACAGTCGGATAGTCGGCAAGTTTGTTCGTGTCCGCGATGTGCCGTTCCAGCGCGAGTTGCAGCGCGGGAATCGCTTTTTCGTAAAGGCCAAGCACGAGCAGTTCGGTCGAGGGCGCACCGCGAATTTCGTCGAAGAAGATTTCCAGCGCAGGATGAGGAATGGTCTCCAACCCCAGCGGCGGTTCACGCATCTCGCTGACGCGTGTGCGCAACGCGGCCACGTGTTCCGCGCAAAGATAAGCGTGCAGGCTGAAGCCCATCTTGAGTTCATAGATCGGCTCGGCCGTGAGCCGCGCGATGAAGATCTCGTGCAAGCGCTTGAAGGCGTAGTGGTAGCGCTTCAACCGAGTCACGCATTGCTCGACATTGAGGCCCGGCCGCGCGGCCTCTTGCATGGTGGCGATGCCTGCAAGTGTGGGAAGATTTCGATACGATTGATACTCTTTCATGGGACGTGTTCAGGTTGGCGCGAATGGAAGTCGCGCGCAGCAGAAATTTGAGATCGCGCCATGAATTGAGGCGACGATTCGTGTCAGAGCATCGTGTCGCCGGATTTTACGTTTGACCCCCGGACGCGCGCATGGCTACGTTGCGCGCTCAATTTTTCTATATGTTTGGCACAATTCGTCGTCATCAAAAGTGGCTCCTCTTCGTCATTGTCGCGGCGGTGATCGCCAGCATGCTGCTGTTTCTCAATCCTTCTGAGCAAGACCTGTTCGAAGGTGGGAGAGGCGGCTCGCAATTGGGCGTGATCGATGGACATCGCGTCACCAAGCAGGAGTTTCAAGACGCGGCACAGGAAGCGCGACTGCGTTACTTCTCGAACTATCGCAAGTTCCCCGAAGATGACGATCAGGCGAGCCAGCGCGGCTTTGATCTGAATCGTGAAGCAACGGTGCGTCTCGTTCTGCTCGCGAAGGTGGAGGAAGCCGGCATCAAGGTCGCGGACGTTACCGTGGGTGAGTTGGCGAACCGGATGCTCGGCGGTGCCAATCGGATCGCGGAGTTTGAAACCCAAGTGCTCAAGGTCGCCCGTCCGCCGTTGACGGTGAACGATTTCGAACGCTGGCTGCGCAACGACATCGGCATTCAGCAACTCAGCGCCCTGCACGGCGCTGCTGGCCGCATGGTGACGCCAGCTGAAGCGGAAGAAATTTACCGCCGCGAAAACCAGGAGGTCGTCGCGCAACTCGCGATCTTCAACGTCTCGAATTACCTCAGCCGCATCACGGTGACGAACAACGTGTTGACGCAATGGTACAGCAATCAGATGGCCCGCTATCGCACGCCGGAGCAAGTGGTCGTGAGCTACGTCCGGTTCGCGCAGAGCAATTTTCTCGCGGAAGCCGACAAGTTTCTGGAAGGCATCACCAACCTCAACCAGCGCATTGAGGAAACTTATAACAAGCAGGGCACCAACAGTTTCACCGACACAAACGGCGTAGTGCTATCGCGTGAGGCGGCCTTTGCCAAAATCAAGGAAGAGGGTCGCGACCAGCGCGCCATGATGCTGGCGATGCAGCAAGCGAATGAGTTCGGTAACAAGCTCGATGAGGTATTGAACGCGGCGAAACAGCCGACGGCCGATCTGCTCAACCAGGTCGCCAGCTCGAACAAACTCACCGTACATGTCACGCAGCCGTTCGATGCCGAAGAAGGCCCGACCAACTTGAACGTGACGCCGAATTTCGCGCGCGCCGCGTTTTCTTTGACCCCGACGAATGCCGTGATGCCGCAGCCGATTCCTGGCGAAGACGCCTTTTACATCATCGCCCTGAAGGAGACGATCTCGAGCCGTCCGCAGAGCTTTGCCGAGGTGAAGGACAAAGTGACCTCAGACTACAAGCAGGCGCAGGCGTTCGGATTGATGCGGACCGAAGCGATGGATTTTCAGAACCGTGTCACCAACGGTCTCGCCACCGGAAAGACCTTCGATGAGCTCGCCTCCGCCGCCAAAGTGAATGTGATCACGCTTCCGCCCATTTCGCGCAGCACTGAATCGCTCACGAACCTGCAAGACGTCGTGGATACGCGTCAGTTGAAGAACGTGGTTCTTTCGCTGGAGCCCGGCAAAGCCGGCCCGTTCCAGATCAGTCCGCCGACTGGCGGCTTCATCGTTTACGTGAAACAGCGCGTGCCGATTGATGAAGCGAAGATGAAGGAAGGGTTGCCGAAGTTCCTCGGCGAGATTCGTTACATGCGCCAAAACCAACTTTTCAGCCAATGGTTCAACAAGGAACTTGAGAAGGCTGCGCCTGGTCTGCCGCTCCTGACCAAGCCGCAACAGCAGCCGCGCCGCGGCTAAATTCGAGCGCGACCAGCGCGCTCACACCAACGTGCCAGCGCCGCTCATTAAGCTGTCGTCACCCGAGACGCAGGGTTTTTGGGAAGTTCCTGTCATCTTCGAGGACGCCCACCTGCTCGCGGTCAACAAGCCGGCGGGCCTGCTCACCTCACCCGAGGGTGACGTCCCCGATCGTCCTATCCTGATGAAGCTGCTGCACGATGGAGTCGCGCAGCAGAAGCCTTGGGCGAAGGAACGCGGCCTCACTTATCTCGCGAATGCACATCGACTAGACCTCGACACCACGGGCGTCCTGCTTCTCGCGAAAGACAAGCCGACGTTGGTGAAACTCGCCAACCTCTTTGGCTCCGAGAAGCCGCTCAAGACTTACATCGCGCTTGTCCACGGAACGCCAGAAGAAGACAGCTTCGATGTGGATGTTCCGCTCGGCCCGCATCCGCGTGTGGTTGGGTTGGTGGCGGCAAACCCGAAGAGCGGGAAGAGAGCGCAATCACACTTCGAGGTGATCACGAAATGGCGCGGTTACACGTTATTAAAATGCCAGCCAATCACCGAACGCACGCACCAGATTCGCGTTCACCTGCGCTGGGTGCAATTGCCGATCGTGGGTGACGAACAATACCGCGGCGCTCCCCTGCTTCTTTCGCAGATCAAGCGCAAGTTTCGTCTCGGCCCCAAGAAAGTTGAACGTCCGCTGATCTCGACCGTGGCGCTCCATGCCGAAGAACTCACCCTGCCCGATCCTGTCACCGGCGAACTGATCACGATCAAAGCCGAATGGTCGAAAGACCTGCGCGTGGCGGTGAAATACCTGAAAGAATTCGCCGGTCTTTGAAGGTCGCAGCGGATTTTCACGCGTTCCGCAGATCACTCAAGATGCGCCTTGGCCGGCCCGACTGCAGGCGTGCAGATCGTCGCCGCGAAAGGTGCTGGAACGATCGAACGCCGGATTCCAATCAGCAATCCATGGACTGTTTTGGTCCCGCCACTCTTGTCGGAAATTTCATGCCTCGCTTGTAGGAATTGCCACTTGACGTGTGAGTGACAGGTGAATAAGTTCCGGCGCAAATAATTGCTGGCTTGCAGCGTGCGTGAAGTCGGAGATGAATAATCTACCGGCTTTTTTGTTCGCCGGATTCGTACGAGAGAACTAATGAACGCCGAATTTTTAGCGGTTCTGGAGTATTGGGAGCGGGAAAAAGGCATCAGCCGTGATGTCCTCATCACGGCTGTACAAGAGTCTCTATTGCAAGCGGCCAAGAAAGCCGTCGGACCCGCGCGGGAACTGCGCTGCATCATCGATCCGAAAAACGGAGACATTCGCGCTTTCGCGAAACTCGTCGTCGCCGACAAAGTTGCCTCCAAGCACGACCAGATTTCCGTCTTTGACGCTCGCCGGATCAAGGCTGACGCCCAGGTCGGCGAAGAGGTTGAAGTCGAAGTAACGCCGACAGGCTTTGGCCGAATCGCCGCTCAGTACGCCAAGCAGGCGCTCATGCAACAGGTGCGCCGGGCTGAGAAGCAACTCATCTACACTGAGTTCAAGGATCGTGTCGGTGACATCGTGAGCGGCATAGTTCGCCGATTCGAACGATCCGACGTCAGCGTGGATCTTGGGAAATACGAAGCCATTCTCCCCAATCGCGAACGCGTTCCCACGGAGGAATATCAGATTGGCGAGCGCATCCGGTGCTTTGTGAAAGCCGTCGAGAATGGACCACATGGCCCCGACATCATTTTGTCGCGTGCTGATCCAAACTTCGTCATCAAGCTGTTTCAACTCGAAGTTTCCGAGATCAATGACGGCACGATCGAGATCAAGGGCATTGCGCGTGAGCCGGGCTTCCGCACCAAGATCGCGGTCTATACTCGCGACGAAAAAGTTGATCCGGTCGGCGCGTGCGTGGGCCTGCGCGGGCAACGCGTGAAGAACATCGTGCGTGAGTTGAACAACGAGAAGGTGGACATCATCAAGTGGTCGCCGAACGTCAGGGATTACATCACGAACGCGTTGAACCCCGCGAAGCTGAAGAGCTTCGAGTTGGACGAAGTTCGCAAGCGTGTCCATATCCTTGTAGTGCCCGACCAACTTTCGCTTGCCATCGGCAAGCGCGGTCAAAATGCTCGCCTCACGTCCAAGCTGACCGGTTGGCAAGTGGACATCGATGCCGAACAAGTGGAGACTGTCGGGTTCGAGCAGCAGGTTGCCAAGGCGGTGCAGGCACTAGCGGCCATTCCGGGTTTGACCACGGAACAGGCGGATGTCCTTGTCCACCATGGATTCGTGACGCTTGAAGATTTACTTCAAGCTGACCAAAGTGACCTTGGCAGCATCGAGCAGATTGGCGAGCAGGCCACCGCGATTCACGATGCGGTGCGCGCGGAAGCCGCGCGACGTCAGCTCAAGCTTGGTCAGCCAGAAACGCCAGTTGCGTGATTTTATGAAGCCCGGTTCTAAAACGCTGTGTAGCTAGTCGCATGAAGACTGCGATCAACAGCCGGGCCGCTGAAAAAACTTTATATGCCCGTTCGTATTTACGAAATCGCCAAGAAACTTGGTATCGAGAGCAAGGAAGTGATCTCGAAAGCCAAGGAACTTGGCATCGCCGCTGCGCGTGTCCCGTCCAGCTCGCTGGACAAAATTACTGCTGAGTATCTCGAAGAGAAACTCGGCGGGAAACGGACCGCCGAGCCAGCACCCGCACCCGAAGCTCCCAAACCAATTGTTGTCGTCGGAGAAACTCCGACCGCCGAAATAGCCGGCACCACAACACCATCCGCTGCAATCCTTGACACGGCCGCATCTACAGAAACAGTCACGGCTCCACCCGCGCCGGAACCGCGCAAACCGATGATCGTCGTCACAGAAGCCGCTCCGGCAGTTGAGCCACCACCGGTAATTGCGCCGCAGCCGATCACACAGGAGCAGGCTCCTGTTGCCGAAATATTGCCAGCAACGCCACCACAACCGCCGTCTCCGCCAGCAGGGCCGAAAGTCGGCGAGAAGATCGGCTCGATCCAATTGCCGCAGAGGCCACGCCTGGGCGAGAAGCTGGGTTCCGTTAAATTGCCGCAGCGTGATGGCGGACGCCCTGGCGGCGGAGGTGGAGGCGGATTTGATCGCGGCCGTTCGGATGGTCGTGGAATGCGCCCGGGCGCACCCCAACAACAGTCGCGTTTCGGAGATAGAGGATATCCGGCAAAACAACCGGCGGCTCCGGCCAAACCCGCGGGCCCGCAATTTACCGCGCCGGCCGACGCGCCTGTCATCATCGTCAAGCCTCCAATCATTGTGCGCGATCTGGCGGAACAGATGAAGCTGAAGCCGTTCAAGATCATCGCTGACCTCATGGAGATCGGCGTGTTCGCGAATGTGAACCAGGCGATCGACGAAGCCACGGCCCAACGTGTTTGCGCAAAGAACGGCTTCAAATTCGAAGTCGAGAAACGCGAACGCGGCGGCGGCATCGTTCACGCCCCGATTAAAAAGGTGGAGCTCGACATCGAGGACAAGGCCGAAGACCTCCGGCCGCGCGCTCCCGTGGTGACCATCATGGGCCATGTTGACCATGGGAAGACATCCCTGCTCGACGTGATTCGCAAAGCGAACGTCGCTGCCGGTGAAGCCGGCGGCATCACGCAGCACATTGGCGCTTACACGATTTCATTTCCGCATCCGGAGAAGAAGGACCACATCCAGCAACTGACGTTTCTTGATACGCCCGGTCATGCGGCGTTCAGCGCGATGCGAGCCCGCGGCGCGAACGTCACCGACATCGTCATTCTTGTAGTCGCAGCCAACGATGGCGTGATGCCGCAGACGCTCGAAGCTTTGAGCCACGCGCAAGCGGCGAAGGTCCCGATCATCGTCGCGGTAAACAAGATCGATCACCCGAACGCGAATGCGATGAAGGTGCGGCAACAACTCGCTGAGAAGGGACTAACGCCTGACGATTGGGGCGGTGAAACCATTTTCGTGGATTGCTCAGCAGTCACAAAAGTCGGCATCGATAAGCTGCTCGAGATGATTTTACTGCAGGCAGATTTGCTCGAACTCAAGGCGAACCCCACGCGCCGCGCGAAGGGCAATGTCATTGAGTCTGGCCTCGAACCTGGCGGTCCTGTGGCAACGGTACTCGTGCGCAAAGGCACTCTGCGCGTGGGTGAGATCATCTTGTGTGGCCAATATTACGGCCGCGTTCGGGCGCTGATTAACGAAGAAGGCGCTCGCCTGAAGGAAGCCATTCCGTCCGTGGCGGTGAAAGTTCTCGGACTGAACGGCGTTCCCGATGCTGGCCTCGAATTCAGCATCGTCGAGAACGAAAAGGCCGCACGCGAAGAAGCCGAGCGACGTGCCGAGCAGCTTAAGAAGGAAGGCTTCGAGGCCGCCGGCCCGAAAGTTTCGCTGGAGAATTTGTTCCAGAGGCTCGACGCACAATCGGCCAAGATCCTCAAGATCGTCGTCAAAGCTGACACGCAGGGTTCTGTCGAGGCAATCGCCGATGCGCTCAAGAAGATCGAATCCGACAAGGTTTCGCTCGAACTCCTTCGTGATGCCGTCGGCACGATTACCGAATCCGATGTGTTGCTCGCGTCGGCATCTAAGGCGGTCGTGCTTGGCTTCCACACGCGCATCGATAACGGCGTGTCGGACGTTGCCAAACGCGAAGGCGTGCAGATCAAGCTCTACACCATCATCTATGAGTTGATCGACGAGGTGAAACTCGCGATGGCGGGCTTGCTCGATCCAATCCTCAAGGAAGTCGTTACGGGCGTGGCTGAAGTGCGGAAGATTTTCGAGCTGTCCAAGGGCGGGAACGTGGCTGGTTGCGCTGTGACCAGCGGGCGGATCAGCCGGGGCAAGGTGCGTCTCATGCGCCGCAAAAATCTCATCTACGAGGGCGTGACGCAGTCGTTGCGCCGGTTCCAGGACGAGGTCAACGAAGTTCGCGCTGGCATGGAATGCGGCATTCGCATCGAAGGCTTCAATGACATTCAGATCGGCGACACGATCGAGTGTTACGCGGTCGAGAAACTCGCCGGGAAACTTTGACCTTAACCAAGGAGGAGTCGTATGCCGTCCCACAGACTGCTGCGCGTGCGCGAACTGTTGAAACGTGAAATCGGTGAAGCAATCCGCCGCGAGATTCCGGTTCAACAGGCCGGCCTCGTCACGGTGAACGATGTAGATGTCACCGGCGACCTCAAGAACGCCAAGGTGTATCTCGGTCTTCTCGGCAACACCGAACAGAAGAAGACCGCGATCGAAATGCTGAGCAAGAACCGCGTTCGCATCCAGGGCCTGGTTTCCAAAACGGTGGTGATGAAGTACACGCCTCGACTCAAATTCGTCGTGGACGAATCGGTGGATCGCGGCAACCGGATTCTCCAGATCATCGAGGAACTCGATAAAACCACGCCGCCAGGAGAGTGAACTTTTAATGAAGTCTGTCCCTCAAATCGTTCGCCGTATCATCGATGCTGTGCGCGATCACAGTACCTTCTGCGTCGTTGGACACGTTCGCCCTGACGGCGATTGCATCGGATCCCAACTCGGCCTCGCACTCGCGCTGAAGAACGAAGGCAAAAAGGTCTGCTGCTGGAATGAAGATGCCGTGCCGCAGAAGCTGCGTTTCCTGGACGGCGAAAAACTCTTCGAAAAGCCACACGCGGGTGAAACCTTTGACTGCGTGATTGCGACCGACTGCGCGAGCTTCGAGCGGCTGGGCATCGTGGCCAAACACATCGGAGATCGAAAACTGTTTATCAACATCGACCATCACGCGAGCAACACGCGTTATGCGGACATCAACTGGGTCGAGGGCCGGGAGCCCTCGTGTGGCGAATTGATTTACAAGTTGCTTCGCGGCGCGAACTGGCCGGTGACGAAGAGCATCGCGGATTGTCTCTTCACCGCTGTCTCAACTGACACCGGTTCGTTTCAATATCCAAACACGCGGCCGATGACCTATCACGTGGCGGGCGATCTCGTGAAACGCGGCGCGAACCTGGCGAAGATTTGCGATGAAGTTTACCAGTCCTATTCGCTCTCGCGCGTTCGCCTGCTGAAACACGTTTATAACAATTTCCGGCTCTCGCACAATAACCAGATCGCTTACTTCTGGTTGAAGAAGAAGGATTTTGCCCGCACCGGCGCCGAGACCGCGGACTCGGAAGGTTTGATCGACCACATTCGCGACATCGAGCCGGTCGTGATCGCGTGCGCGTTGGAGGAAATTGAACCCGGGATGACGCGCATCAGCCTGCGCTCCAAGAACGGCAAAGTGAACGTAAACGAGATCGCCGCGCAATTTGGCGGAGGCGGGCACAAGGCCGCTGCTGGCGCCCGCATTTCCGGACCGCCGCTCGCGACGCAGCGCCGCGTCATGGCTGCCCTCAAACGCGCCCTCGACCTCGCTGGAAAGTGACATGCAGCCTATAGGCCCTCTGGATGGAGCTCTCCTGATCGACAAACCGTCAGGCTGGACGTCTCACGATGTCGTCGCGAAGGTGCGCAATCATTTCCGCATCGAGAAGGTCGGTCACTGCGGCACGCTCGACCCCGCCGCGACTGGTTTGCTGATCATCGTTCTCGGCCGCGGTACCAAGCTTTCCGAGAAGCTGATGTCGTCGGACAAGGTTTACGAAGGCACGGCGAAATTCGGTGTCGTCACCGACAGCTACGACGCGGATGGCGCGGTCGTTTCCACGTCGCTCGTGTTCCCGCTCACCGTCGAGCAGTTGAATGAGGAAGCATCGAAGTTCCTCGGCGATTTGATGCAGCTTCCGCCGATGGTTTCCGCCGTGAAGAAGGACGGCGTGCCGCTCTACAAACTGGCGCGCAAGGGAATCGAAGTGGAACGCAAGGAACGCCTCGTTCACATCTACACGTATCGTTTCACGCATTACGAGGAGCCGGTGGGCACGTTCCGCGTCGCATGCACCAAGGGCACGTACGTTCGCTCGCTCGTCCACGATCTGGGCCAGCGTCTCGGCTGCGGGGCGCATCTCGCCTCGTTGCGGCGCATGGATTCAGGAAAATTTTCTGTCGCGGATGCCACGCCGCTTGAAACGGTACTGACGTGGAACGTCACCGAATTGCAAAAACACGTCATGCCCTATCTCCAACTCGCGCGGGCGGAATGAAAACTGAGCCGCTGCGAGTCATCCACAGCGCGGCGGAATTCTCGACCACTGGACGAAAAGCCGCGCTTGCCATTGGCATGTTCGATGGCGTCCATCTCGGACATCAGCAGGTGATTCGGCAAGCAGTCGCCGATGCGGAACAGCATGAAGGAGTCGCGATCGTCGTGACCTTCGATCAACACCCGAATACAGTCGTGGCGCCCACGCGCGTGCCGCCGCTAATTTATTCGCTCGCTCAGAAGATGCGCGCGATTGCCTCACTCGATGCCGACGCAGCGCTGCTCGTTCATTTCGATGAAGCATTCAGTCAGCAACCCGGCGAGAATTTCATCCGCCAGCTCGCGCGCGATTTCGCTCCGTTGCACAGCATCACGGTGGGCAGTTCCTTCACGTTCGGCCATAAGCGCGATGGCAATGTCGAGTTGCTGAGGAAGCTTGGCGCGGAATTGAACTTCAGCGTTCACGGCATCGCCGCCGTTTCTCTCGATAGCGAACCGGTGAGCAGCACTCGCATTCGCGAAACCATTCGCAGTGGTGCGCTCGATCGCGCCGCGGAAATGCTCGGCCGCAAATACGCCCTCGCCGGAACGATCGTGCGTGGCGACCACATCGGCCGAAAGTTTGGTTTCCCAACCGCTAATCTCGATGCCACTGGCCGCGCATTGCCGCAGAATGGCGTTTATGCCGTTCACGCTTACGTTCGCGGAATCCGCCATCGCGCCGTGCTGAACATCGGCGTGCGGCCCACGCTTGCTTCACCCACTCCGCAACCGCGCGTGGAAGCGCACCTGCTCAATTTCAACGGCGACATTTACGGCGAGGAAATGGAACTGACTTTTGTGCAGAAGCTGCGCGACGAGCGGCGCTTCCCCTCACTCGATGAACTCCGCGCTCAGATACAACGAGATGTTCGGCATGCGTTAGAGGTTTTTAATTGTTAACGTTGTCCGAAATTTTTTTGAACGTTCCTCCCGCTGGACAATCCAACCGCGTGCCGGGCGCGTCAGGATTTGTCCCCTGATCGCATCGGCGAAAGCCGGGAAAGGCTCTTTACAATGATCGGGCTAACTTGCTATTTGGCTCGCCGTTTCTCAACGGCAGGAAGGTGCGATGCACATGATTGAAGTAAAAAATTTGGTCAAAACGTTCGGCACGAAACGGGCCGTGGACGGCATCTCGTTTTCGGTCGAGAGCGGTCAGGTCCTCGGGTTTCTCGGGCCGAATGGCGCGGGTAAATCCACGTCCATGCGGATGATCACGGGATTCATCCCGCCGACGGAAGGCACGGTCACAGTGGGAGGTCACGACATTGTGGACGATCCGATTGCGGCGAAGAAGCTGATCGGTTACTTGCCGGAGAATGCGCCGGCTTACACTGATATGACGGTGAGCGGATTTCTGAATTTCTCGGCGGAATTGCGGGGCTTGCGTGGGACTGAGGCGAAACGTGCGGTGGATCGCGCGATTGAAATGTGTTTCCTCGAAAACGTGCGCCACCAAAGCGTGGACACATTGTCCAAGGGCTATCGCCATCGCACCTGCTTCGCGCAATCAGTGATTCATGATCCCGCCGTTCTGATTCTCGACGAGCCGACGGACGGTCTGGATCCAAACCAAAAGCATGAGGTGCGGCAACTCATTCGCCGCATGGGCGAGAAGAAGGTCATCATTTTCTCCACGCACATTTTGGAAGAAGTCGAAGCGGTTTGTTCGCGCGCCATCATCATCGATCGCGGTCGTATCGTGGCGAACGGAACGCCTGCTGAGTTGAAGGCGAAGTCGGATGTTTCGGGCGCGGTTTCATTGCGAGTGCTGGGAGTTCCGGCGGATTCAGTGAAGCAACGGTTGAGCGGCATTTCCGGTGCGAGCAAGGCGACGATTGTGCGCGAAGACGCCGGTGTGGTTCATGCGCGCGTGTTCCCGAGCGACAAGACGCGCAATGGCGAATTCGCCCGCGCGGTGGCCGATGCGGTCACGGCGGCCGGTTGGAAGTTTGAAGAGTTGCACACGGAGGAAGGCCGGCTCGATGAAGTGTTCCGTCGCATCACGTTGCCGGACACGGCGGGCGGTTCCACATCGCATGAAAACAAAGTCACAGGAGATCACCAATGAGCAGCGCGTGCCGTAACATCTGGACCATCGCCAAGCGCGAACTGAGCGGCTACTTCGCGTCGCCAGTCGCGTATGTGTTCATCGTGATCTTCCTGCTGCTCAACGGATTTTTCACGTTCATGCTCGGCGGGTTTTTTGAAATGGGCGAGGCGTCGCTGACGTATTCGTTCTTCCGCTGGCATCCCTGGCTTTATCTCTTCCTTGTGCCGGCTGCAGGCATGCGGCTATGGGCTGAAGAACGCCGGCAAGGCACAATGGAATTGTTACTCACCATGCCGATCACCGCGTGGCAGGCCATCGTCGGCAAGTTCCTGGCGTCATGGATTTTTCTGATCATCGCGCTCGTCTTGACGTTCCCGATCGCGATGACGGTGGCGTATCTCGGCGCGCCGGATTGGGGCGCGATCATCACGGGTTACATCGGCAGCGCGCTGCTGGCGGGTTCATATCTCGCCGTCACGTGCCTGACCTCGGCGCTCACGCGCAATCAGGTGATCAGCTTCATTCTTTCCGTCGTGATTTGTTTCTTCCTGATCCTATGCGGTTGGGAACCTGTCACGCGGCTCGTCATTGACGTGGCGCCGAAGCTCGCGAGCTTCATCGCCAGCTTCAGCGTGATGCCACACTTCATGGGTTTCCAACGCGGCGTAGTTGACTCACGCGACCTGTTGTTCTTCCTGTCGGTGATCGGCTTCTCGTTGTTCTGCAATGGAGTCGTGATCCGCAATTTGCGCGCGGGCTAAAACTTTTTTCACCACCACGATGAAACAGAAAAAATCTGAGACACTGCTGTATTCGGCGGTCGGAGTGGCCGTGATGTTTGTCGTCATTGTCGCGATCAATCTCATCGCCAGCGCCGTCCGGGGCCGCCTCGACATGACGGAGGACAAGCTTTACACGCTATCGCCGGGCACACGATCCATCCTCAAGAAACTCGATACGCCTGTTGAAGTGCGCTTCTACTTTTCGGACAGCGAAGCGCGTGTGCCGTCCGGCGATCGCACTTACGCGAAGCAAGTCGAGGAT
>DATHEW010000365.1:0-3180 GCA_035318425.1 Candidatus Acidiferrum sp.
GCCGGCCGTCGCCGGCACCAACGCCAAAACTTGTTGAGCGTATGCACTGGCCGCGCGTGAATCGGCTCATCGCGCATGAATCGCCCGAGTTCATCGGCCAGGGCTTGTCCGGAGGCGTAGCGCCGCGCTGGCTCTTTCTCCAGGCACTTCAGGCAAATCGTTTCCAGATCGCGCGGCACGCTGGCATTCAGCAAACGCGGCGCAATCGGTTCCGTGTCGCGCAAGAGCAACAGCAACTCCTCGATTCTCTCCGCATGAAACGGCGGGCGTCCTGTGAGAAGGCAGTACAGAATCGCGCCCACGCCATACACATCGCTCGCCGCCCCGATTTTTCCGCTCTTTGCCGAAGTTTGTTCCGGCGGCATGAAATTGGGCGAACCGAGCACTTGGCCAGTGACAGTCACTCCGAAGTCATCGCGCATTCTTTTCGCCAGGCCAAAGTCAGTTATGCGCGGTTCGTCATTCCCATTGATGACGACATTGGAGGGTTTGAGATCGCGGTGCAGGACGCCTTGCGAGTGCGCGTAGTGAATGGCTTCGGCAATCGTTCGCGTGTACTTCGCCGCACGTTGCGCCGGCAAAGGTCCGTCACGAACGATGTCGCTCAACGTTCGCCCTTCGATGTAATCCATCGAGAAGTAATGATGACCGTCGCGCTCGCCCGTCTCGTGAATGCGAACGATGTTTGGGTGCTGAAGATGCGCCGCCGCTTCAGCCTCGCGACGGAACCGGAGGACTTCCTCCTTACTCGCGAACTGGCCTGCCAGAATCATCTTCAGCGCGACGATGCGATTGAGGCTGATTTGCCGCGCACGATAGATGACGCCCATGCCGCCACGCGCCACCTCTTCTAGCAATTCGTAATCACCAAATTGGCGTGATGAGCGTAATGCGATTCCGGAATCGTCGCTGCCCGGCGATTCCAGCGCCCCATCGAACGCGCAGCGCGGACAGAGCCCTTTCGGCCAGTATTCCGGCAACACAATGCCGCAGTCGGGGCATTGGATGGATCCACGCGCGTTCACTCTGACTGCTACAGGAGGAAATGCCGCCGAAAGTGGCGCTGCTCAACGCGCGCTCGAAAGCACTTCCCGCAAATGCTGAATTTCTTCATCGATCTCTTCAGGACTCGTGACGGTGTTCGCAATCTCCTCACGAAGAATCTCGCGATGCCGCTGCCGCATCCGTTGCACGGCGGATTTCACGGCCGCCTCCGTCATGCCAAACGTCTCGCCAATCTGCGAGTAAGACGGAGCGCCCGCAGCCCGCGGCTGGAAATCCTTCAAGCAGTCGAAGAACGGGCCACGACCACTTTCCACGTATTCATCGCGCAGCCGATTTAGCCCCGTTTGAAACACCGTCTGCGCCCAGCGCCGCTCGAAGACTTGATCCGGAGAAAGATTGTCCACCGGCTCGTGCAGATACGTGCCGTCCGCCCCTTCCTCTTCAAGCGAGACAATGACCTTACCTGCGCCGCGCTTCTGAGTGCTCGCGCGATTGTGTTGCTCGCGCAGAAAGTTCTTCAGCAACGTCAGCATGAACGAACGGAACCGCCCGCGCTGATGTTTCAGATGCTGGAGATAATCGCGCTCGATGAGACGAAGAAAAAATTCCTGCGTAAGATCCTTGGCTTCCGCTTCGTCGTGACCTTCGCGGCGGATGAACGCATAAAGCGGCAGCCAATAAGTGCGACACAATTGCTCCAACGCCTCACTGGCGTTGGAGGCATCTCCATTCTTCGCCGCCAGCACCACGCTCCAATGAGTTGAAGCGAACCACTCTCCTTTGCATTCTCGTGATTGGATATTCACGCGCTGAAGAATTCACCGCCTTTTGGCCGCGCGGTGCAACGTCTATCTCCACTGAAACCGGCGCAGCGCCGACCTGCACAAGTCGGTCGATGGCCTACGCTGCACTGATGTTCACGTTCACTGACATCGTACGTTGCTGCGTGCCTTTGTAAGTGCCGGCCACGGGTGCGACATCGGCGTAATCACGACCGACGGCGATCTTCACGTAGGATTCATCGGGAAGACGATCATGCGTCGGGTCGAGTGCGATCCATCCGAAGCCGGGCATCAACACTTCGATCCACGCGTGGGTGGCGCAGGCGTTCTCAGTGGCGAGATAACCGCTGACATAAAGCGCGGGAATTTTCAGCGTACGACAAAGCCCCAGCATCACGTGCGCGAAGTCCTGGCAAACGCCGCGCCGTTGCTCCAACACCTCGCGCATGTGCGTGTGGACCGTGGTGGATTTGCTTTCGTAGGTGAGATGATTGTGGACGAAGCGCATGAGGCGCAATGCGCATTGCCACGCATCGTCTTCGCCCTCGATCGCGTCCACCGCCAGCCGCCATGTCTCGGGCGAGAGATCGACGAAGCGGCTCTCCAGCAGGAATTCGTAACAACGCTCGGCTCGCAACGCCTCGTTTATTTGGGAAAGCGGGACAGGTCGGGCGTCCAGCGCCAATCGCTGTTGCGGATGCGTCGTGATCTGGCATTGGCTTTGCACCAGCAGTCCAGTGTGCGCTTCCGTGATATCGAAGTGATGAACGACATTTGAGTAAAGGTCGTTGTACTGGCGCAACTTCGTGGTCGGCGAAACCTGGAGAACAAACGATTCGACCGTTTGATGATCGTTGTTACACGGCTGGAGACGCACTTCATTGAAGCTGTCGCGCACGGGCGCGGCGTAGGTGTAAGCGGTCGTGTGTTGAATCTGCCAACGCATCGCGCGAATCAAAACAAACTCGCTCAGCGAAGCGATAAGAACTTCACGTGCCGCTGGCAGGCGTTACGTCCACGGCGACTTTCACCTCGTGCGTGCCGCCTCCGATGAGGATGCCGCTGAGCGGGCTGACATCGCTGAAGTCACGACCGTAGGCGACGGTGATGTGTTCGTGGGCGCGCATCACATTGTTCGTGGGATCGAATTCCACCCAGCCGACGCTGGGACAAAACAGCGAGAACCACGCGTGCGACGCATCAGCTCCGATGAGCTTTTCCTTTCCGGGCGCCGCGTGCGTGCGGAGATAGCCGCTCACGTATCGCGCCGGCAGACCCATCGAGCGCAAACTGGCAATGGCCAGATGTGCAAAGTCCTGGCACACGCCGCAGCGCTTCTCCATCACCTGCTCCAGAGGCGTGGCGACCGTTGTGGCGACCGGATCGTATTTGA
>DATHEW010000366.1:0-3469 GCA_035318425.1 Candidatus Acidiferrum sp.
GCGTGGATTGGTGTACTGCACGCCCTCCGGGTTCCATTCTCGGTCAGCCGCACCGGCGGGTTGATCATTGTACACAATCGTTACGTTTGCATACTGATTGAAAATGGGAATGGAGTTTGGTGATACGCCAGTGATAACAATCAGCAGGTCTTCATTAAACTCAACCGTGTCGTCGCTCACAATCGGTATGCTGAAAGTGTCGCGCCAACGGGTCGTCGTGAAGCTCACAATGAATGAGGTCACGTAGTTGGTGACACGGACACCATTGTTCGTGCTGATGGTCCATGCGGTATCCACCGCATTCGTCAGCGGGGGCCTCCCGTCCGTAAAGAGACTGTTGTCGAAGAACACTCCAAAGTCACCGCCGAGTTCACTGGCGTCCGTATCGGCGTAATCTGAACCTGCTAACAATGGATACCAGTAGCGCTCCGACAATGGTCCGCGTGTGGCGCGGCGAACATCAATACTCAAGGTGACGGTAGCAGCACCGCCGCCCGGATAGATCACATCAACGTCAAGGAAATTGGTGCGTGACAGAAACTGATTCGTGCCGCCTTGGGACCTGCTGTCGTATTCGTCCGCTCGAAGCGTCGCACGCTCGATGCTGATACCGTCAAACGAATTGACCTTCATGATCTGTACCGTGGCCCGATTGGTTGATCCAATCGTCGGCGTGATCAAAGTTGCATCTTCTTCCGGTGCCGGACGCGGATTGGTGATAACGACATCAAAATAGCGATAAAGTCCTAAAACACTGTTAGTGGGCGTTATCAGAAGCCCGCTGTTCAGGATCGGCACCACGAAATTGGCGCTCATCTGATAATCGTCGAACATCAAGGTGCCATGCACCGGTTCATAATCGATGCCCGGCGTCGCGAGCGTAGAGAGAAACACGTTCGTGCTCACGATGTTGGTGCCGAATATGTTTGTGAACGCTGTCGTGAAAAAAACATTGGTCGTGTAATAATCAACGAGCACACGCCCTACGGCCGGCCCGGAACGCTTCACGGAGATCAGCGCACCCTTCGCACTGCGATCATTGACGCTCGGTGCTCGTGGAAATGTCGCGTAAGGAAACGTTTCATTTTCGGTCACCGAATAAAACGGGATGGTGTTTGTGGAAGTTCCGAAGATGGTTCCGATGCCAGTAAAGAAAAACGGGGCGAGCGATTCGAGCGGAAGCTCCGGAAGCACGATGTTGAATTCACCGGCCGGACTAGCGCCGATAATGGTCTCGTCATCGATGATCGTGACGACCGCGTTGGTCTGATTTGCAAACGCCGCATCGCCGGCGGGATTTACCAAGAATAATTGAATGGTCCGGTTTCCGTTCTGCACTGCATCATCAAGGATCGGGATAGTGAAAGTCTTGATGGTATCGCCGGGCGCGAACACAAGAGTATTGGAAACGGCCAAATAATCGATGCCCCCCACCGCCGTCCCATCCGCCGTGTAATAGTCTATCGTTGACGCATTGGTGAACCCACCCGGGCTAGTGACGCTGACCGCGAGAAAACCCGGTGTGTTCTCGTCCACACCATAGACGGGAGATGAAAACCCGATCGAATTTGTCGGAGGCGGCGGAATGATCGCAGTTTGGTTCCAATTCAACTGGTAGGGACCGCTTTGGGCAATGATCCCAAAACCGTCCACGGCGATATAATAATTAGTCGAGGACAAGGCTTGGAATTGCACCAGCGAGGGCCCAATGAAAAAGACATCGTCGTTGGCCGCAACTGGGGTGAGTTGACTCACGTCGGTGCCGAGATAAACCGCCAGCACTGTATCAAACCCGCTGCCAAAGGTGTCGATCACCACCGGTCCATCAGCGGGCGGCGTCCAGCGAAACCATACCGAGCGCCCGCGGGAATTCGCGTGGATCGGCTCTCCGGGTTCAATCGTTGTTCCGACAGTACTGCCGCCTGTCGAACCAACTGCACCGGTTATCACGGTTGCATTGACGAAGTTGTCATTGATCGCTTGCGCGCTGGCGGATCGGATCAGTCCGAACATTGTGGCAACGCACAGCACCACGCCGAAAATTGGTTCGCACCGTAACGTTCGCGGTTTGACCGGACGTTCCACACAGATGGTTTCTGTGTGTCTCTCGACAATACTACTCATATAAATTCGCAATCTGGTGTCCGGCTCGCCTTCGGAATTCGTCCACGAGTTCATCATGGTGACTGGCGCCGCACACGGTAAAATCGGTACGCGAAGCCCGAAGCGCTGGGATCATTGAATACCAACGTGGTACCGCTGGCGGTCTGCGTGCTGAGCTCTAACCATTGTACCATGTTGGTGCTTCCTTCAAGGGTGTATGTGCGTCCGGGCGATGTGTTCACCGTTAAAATTGCACTTCCGGCGCTGAATTGCAGGAACGCGATGCGTCCCAACACTTCGCCAACATTCAGACGCGCCACACCCCGGCGCGGCAAATCCGTCACCGTGGTGAAATCGCCACCGATCACGATCTTCTGGTCAGCCTGGAGCACCGAGGCGTACACGGTGTTGTTGGCGCCCACCGACGAATCGAATTCCGGGTTCACTGTGCCGTCCGGCAACAACAGCGCGTAACGGCCGCGCGGGATGTCGTTCACGGTCGTGAAGTCGCCGCCGATGAATACTTCGCCGTTCGCCAGCGCTTGAACGGTGTGGACCGTCCCGTTGGCTCCAGTTCCGGGATTGAACGTGAGATCAAGCGATCCATCCGAGTTCAGGCGGGCAACACCCGAGCGGAAAATGCCGTTCACAAAGCGGAAGTTGCCGACGATGACGATTTTTCCACTCGCCTGCACGGCGATGCCTAGAACATTTCCATTCGTGATCGTCAGGGGCTGGAACGAGGTGTCCACCAATCCGTTCACGGCGATGCGTGCGAGGCGCGGATAAGTGAACCCGCTGACGTTGGTGAAGGCGCCGCCGATCAGGATCATGCCGTCCGGTTGCACCTTCGCCGCCAGCACCGTGGCGTCCGTTCCTGAGCCAAGGTCAAACGTCAGGTCGGTGCTGCCATTGAGCCGCAAGCGGGTCACGCCACGAGTCGGCAACGAGAACCCGCCGCCCGCCACGATGCGACCATCCGGGAAGAGATCGAGCGTGTTCACCGCCGCATCCATGAGCGAGGGCTGGCTCCACGTGGTGTCGAGCGAGCCGTTGGTGTTCAGCCGGGCCACCCGGCTCAACGCATTGCTGTTCACATTGGTGAAGGCGCCACCGATCACGATGCGGCCATCCGTCATCACCTGGATCGCGGAGACAATGGCGTTGATGTTCGTGACGTTGAAGTTGGTGTCCAGCACGCCGTTGGCGTTCAGGCGAGCAAGGAAGTTCTGGTTCGTCACGTTCGCAAAGTTCGTGAACGCGCCACCCACCAGGATTTTGCCATCAGCCTGCACCGCGACCGCGCGGACAAACTTGTTCGCGCCGAAACCCGGATCAAACGTGTTATCCGCTTCCCCAGGTCCCG
>DATHEW010000367.1:0-2540 GCA_035318425.1 Candidatus Acidiferrum sp.
CGTGATCGCGGGTGTGCAGAAAGTTCAACCCGGCATGGTGGTAAACCCAACGCTGACGAACATCACGGATTTCACGGAACCGTCGCCACAAGGAAACACGCGATGAAATCCGGCTTCATCACTTCGCAGGTTTGGAAGTCAGCGCCACGCGATTGACTCATGGCTCAATTCTTCATTCGCCGCCCGGTTGTCGCGATGGTCATTTCGATTCTCATCGTCTTGGTCGGCGGCGTCGCGTTGATGCGTCTGCCTGTCGAGCGTTACCCGCAGCTCTCGCCGCCGAACATCCAGGTCTCCGCCACGTATCCGGGGGCAAGCGCTGAGATCGTCGAGCAATCCGTGGCGACGCCGATCGAGCAGCAGGTCAACGGCGTGGATCGAATGATCTATATGCGCTCGGTGAATTCGAGCGACGGGCGCATGTCGCTCAATGTCACCTTCGACGTGGGGGTTGATCCTGACGTCGCGAACACCCTCGCGCAGAATCGCGTGGCGCAAGCGCAGACGCGTCTGCCGCAGGACGTGATTGTTCAAGGCATCACGGTGCGAAAGCAGAACCCGAGCATCCTGATGGTCATCTCGATTTTTTCGCCGAAGGGCACCTACGATTCTCTGTTCCTGAATAATTACGCGATGTTGAGCGTGCGCGATGAGTTGCTGCGCGTGAAGGGCGTCTCCGATGTGAACCTCGCGGGCGGTTCGGAATACAGCATGCGTATTTGGATTCGGCCCGACGAACTCGCCCGATTGCAACTCACGCCGGCGGATGTCATCGCGTCGTTGCGCGAGCAAAATATCCAGGCGCCTGCGGGACAAATCGGCGCCGCTCCGTCCGCGCGCGGCCAGGAATATACTTACAGCGTGCGTGCGCCATCGCGGCTTTCCACGCCAGAAGAGTTTGGCAACGTGATGGTGCGGTCCACTGCCGAGGGACGCGTGGTGCGTGTGAAAGACATCGCCCGCGTGGAGCTTGGCAATGAAGCGTATCGCAACTTCGGGCGGGTGAACGGCAAGGACGCGGGTGTGCTCCTGGTTTATCTGCTGCCGAATGCGAATCAGATCGAAACGGCTAAAGGAGTTTATCAACGGTTGGTCGAGCTGAAGAAGATGTTCCCGGCTGACTTGGATTACGTGATCGGCTTCGACACCACGCCGGCAGTCTCGGAGTCGATCAAAGAAATTTTGTACACGCTCGGCGAAGCAATCCTGCTCGTGGTCATCGTGGTATTCGTGTTCCTGCAGAACTGGCGTGCGACGCTCATTCCCTTGATCACCGTGCCGGTGTCACTGCTGGGCACGTTCGCGGCGTTCCCATTTCTCGGGTTCTCCGTGAACACCCTCACGCTCTTCGGAATGGTGCTCGCGATCGGTATCGTTGTGGACGACGCGATCGTGGTGGTGGAAGCCGTGATGCACCACATCGAAGAAGGAATGAGCCCGCGTGATGCCACCGTGCAGGCAATGAAGGAAGTCTCCGGCCCGGTGATTGGCATTGCGCTGGTGCTCTCGTCTGTGTTCATCCCAGTCGCGTTCCTCGGCGGATTGACGGGGCGGCTCTATCAACAGTTCGCGCTCACGATTGCGATCTCCGTTATCATCTCCGCTTTCGTCGCATTATCGCTCAGCCCGGCGCTCTCCTCGCTTTTGCTTCGTCCTCCGCCGCAGAAAAAGAATTGGCTGGGACGCGGCTTCGGTTTGTTCAATCGCGTGTTCGCTCGCGCGACCAACGGTTACTTGCGGTTGGCCGGTTCACTCGCGCGCCGTGCGTTCTTGAGCCTCGTGATCATCGCGATCGTCGCGATCGTCGCCGGTGGGTTCAGCCATGTCCTGCCGCGCGGATTCGTTCCCGAGGAAGATCAAGGCATCCTGCTTTTGAATGTTCAGTTGCCGAACGCGGCTTCGCTCGAACGCACTGACCATGTGTGCCGTCGCATCGAAGACATCCTCAGCAAAACACCCGGCGTAGAGTCGTACAACGTCATCGGTGGACTGTCGTTCATCGCGGGCGCGGCCACGCCTTACTCTGCGTCATTCTTCATGCGGCTGAAACCGTGGGATGAACGCAACACGCCGGAACTTGCGCTGCAAGGGATCATCAACCGGCTCATGCGCGAGTTCGCGGTGTTGCCCGACGCGAACGCTCTCGCCATCGCGCCACCGTCGCTGCCGGGCTTTGGCTCGTCGGGCGGATTCAGCTTCGTGTTGCAGGATCGCAGCGGCACGCTTTCCATTTCCGAACTCGGAGAAAACCTTCAGAACTTTCTCGCCGCCGCGCGCAAGCGCCCGGAACTCACGCGGCTCTTCAGCTCCTTCGATTCCACCGTGCCGCAGCTCGCCCTCGAAGTGGATCGCGAGAAAGTGCGCACACTCGGCGTTCCCCTTACCGACGTGTTCGCAACTCTCCAGACGTCCCTGGGCGGCGCCTATGTGAATGACTTCAACCGTTTCGGCCGGCTCTACCGCGTGTACGTGCAGGCCGAGTCGAAGTATCGCCAGCGTCCGTCGGACATCGGCCAATTTTATGTGCGCAGCGCGACGAC
>DATHEW010000368.1:0-5583 GCA_035318425.1 Candidatus Acidiferrum sp.
GCCGAGAATGCCAGCCATGAGAATGGACCGAGCGATAAAGAAATGCATCCGCTTCATAAAATGTTTCCGAGGTGTGGCGGAATTTGGCTCAAATAGTTTCGTTGTCCAATTGATCAAGCCCGCCAATAGCGTCACGAGTCAGCCGAAGATGTGCAAAACGACATTGTGTTGCCGCAACCCTCCCAAGACTTCACTTGCACCAGAACTCCGCGGAGATACAGCTCGGCATCGTGCTGGGATTCGATTCGCCGGTGCCAAGGCAAGGTCCCTCGACACCGGCGAGTGTTTCACAACTATTGTTTCAACCGGAAAAAGACATTGGTCTGTCCGGTGCCGAAATAACCCGGCGGAATCACTAGCGGCGACGTATAGGGCGTATCCTGCCAGATCGTTAAACCAGGGTTCGTGTTCAAGGTGTCCGTCGCCTGCAATGTCCAGCCCGTGCCCGTCCATGTCAGCGTCGTGCTGCCATCCGTATTTCTCACAATGTAGAGCGGAACTGGCGTTGCGGGCCGAGGAACGATTGTCACAGTTGCGACGCTGCTTGTAATGGAGCCAAAGGAATTGGAAACCACCGCGTAATAAGCGACACTGCTTAAATTACTGCTCAGCGAAGGCGTATCGTAAACGAGGGCAGTGGCGCCCGTGATCGCTACGTTGTTCGAATACCACTGCACCACGTACGGCGGGAGGCCATCGACCGTGATTTGGAGCTTGGCGCGATTCGTATCGATAATGGTCACGTTTGTGGGTCCCGCAGTGATCACGGGCGCTCCGATCGTGAACGCATTCACGCACAGGTCATCGATCCAGTGATTCTCGCTCGCGCCACCCACGCGTCCAGCAATGCTGATGTTGGCATTCTGGAACCCGGTGTAGTTCGGCAATTGGATGCCCTGGAAGATCAGGTAATCCTTGAAGTAGAAGTCCATTTTGCCATCCGGCCCGACACTCAACCGCACGTTCACGAACGCGTTTGACGTATCCAACGCGAGTGGGTTGCCATTGTTATCGATCTGGAAAGGCGCCGTCGGAGGGCGACCAGCATCGCGTACACCCGCCAGCGACCGGCTGGCGACTGTCACGCCCTTGTAGAGAATCTCGACCGCAGGTGCTGTATCCGCGCCAGCGTTGTCCCATTGGTCAAAGCTGATCGTGAGACCCTGGCCGCCGTAGCCGTCTTCAGCGGGTTGCGTCGCAGCGGTGATATCCGAGCCGATGTTGAAGCTGTAACCGTCGGCGGGACGATTGGCATCTGGCCGCCCGACGAGCGATCGGTAGCTGACCAACAGACGGTCAACAGGGAATCCGGCATTGGGATCAGGAATGAAAAACCAGCCAACGCCGCCCGGCGCGTTAGCGTCGGTCAGATGCAGGAAGCCGCCGCTGACAACCGCTTGACCGCCGACCGTGGTTCCGGGAGGCATCACAGCGAAGTCAGCGCAGAACGATCCGTAGCCCGGGCGAAAGCTGCGGGAATCGGGATTCGGCAACTGAACATTTGAGAGGTTTCCTTCCTCGGCAATGTTCTCAGCGGTCAACGTGTAGGTGACGCCAGAAACCAACGGGTCAGTAAGGATGACCACTTCATTGTGATTGGAACCATGGGTGACGAGATTCACGAACACGCCGTTGTCCAACTGGTAGAAGCCTTCGTTAATATCGACGGGCCGCGTCCACAAAATATGCACTTCGTTGTCGCCCACGGGGCGTACGTTCACAATGCGCGGATTGGTCAACACGTGCAGCGAAGCGTTAGAACTCGTCACCGAGCTGAACAGATTGCTGACGTTTACAGAAACTTGCTGTCCTTCCATCGCGCCGGTTGTAAGTGCGGTCGTGTAGGTGCCGTTCGTCGCGCCAGCCACAGGCACGCCATTGGTGAACCACTGATAGAAATAAGTCGGGCTGCCGTCCACCCCCACGGAGAACGTTGCGGCCACTCCTTCGAGCGCGGTCGTATCAACGGGTTGCACGACAAAGGCCAGAGAGCCGAGGTTGAAGTTGCTGATGCAGAGATCATCAATCCAATGATTGTCGGCTTCACCACCAGTGCGTGCCGCGATGTTGATCGCGCCGCCTCGAACGCCAGTCCAATTCGGAATCACGCCGGTAATCGTGTTCGTGTCGTAAGTGAAGGACACGAAGCCAGTAGCATTCACGCTGACTTTGGTATCTACGAAATAATCGTGGGCGAGGACGAAGTTGGTATCGCCATTTTCCGGAGTGCGCGGAATGTGGAGGAACGCAATCCGGCTGCCGCGCCATTCGATTTCAATGCCGGTGTCGGGACCACCTGTGACTGGGCTTCCAGTGCCCTGGTCCCATGTGTCGATGTTGAAGCTGAGATACGAACCGACGCCATCCTCAGCGGCCTGAAACGTGCCGTCCGCGGGAATATCCGAACCCCAGTTGAAGCTCATGCCGTCCGCGTTGCCGAAGGCGGGACCGCCGAGGCGCGTGCGCCAACTCGCTTGCAGCGCATGCAGCGTCGAATTGCCGAACAGGTTCGAGACGTAGAGATGGCCGTAAACGCCGGTGTTCTGACTATCATCGGTGAGATGGATAACAGTGTTAGTACCGGTGCCATCGTCGGCGCGTCTTGCCACGCCGAACAATGCGGAGTTCGCCGGCAGCCCTGATGCGAAGTCGGTGCAAAAAGCGCCGACCTGTGTGAAAGAAATGAGGGTGGGAGCAGGGGTGAGATCGCTGCCGTCAATGCCTTCTTCGCCAGCAATCGTCAGGGTGTAACTCACTCCCGCGGCCAAAGGAGACGTCGTGAGGATCACGTCATTCGGATTACTGCCCTGAGTCACGGTACCGACCGTCGCGCTGTTGTTCAACGAATAGAGGCCGACTCGCGCCGCCGGCTTAGTGAATGTCACGCGAACGCGATCGGTGAACCCGTCCGTTGTCACTCCCTGGACAATGATTCCGGGATTCACGGTCAACACAGCATTTCCGCTCACGGCTCCGCCGAGGCTGTTGGTCACGCTCGCGGTGAAGATCGTGCCACTCAGGTTCGTGGTCGTGACGGGAATGGTGTAGCTCAGGCCATTCGCGCCGACGATCGGAACGCTGTTGCTGTACCATTGCAATAAATAAGGCGGCGTGCCATTCACAGCGATTGAGAACGTTGCCGGCTGTGACTCTGTTACCGTTTGATTCACCGGTTGCACGGTGAAAACCGCAGGGCCATCCGCGAAATTCGCGAAGATTAGCAGATCATCGATCCATGCATTTTCCGAAGCGCCGCCGGTGGCGCCACCAATCCCGAATGAAATGGAGCCGGAAATAGGCGTGTAAGCAATCGGCAAATGGTTCCAAACAACGACATTGCTGTAGCTCAAGCTGAACGTGTTGTCGGGAAACAGTTCGATGTAGACCTCTACGAAACTCGTATCATTCGGCACTGCAGGAGCCGGTGCCATCGTGAAGAGCGGCACCTCCTGGCCCGCTGAGTTGGTCAACACAGGCCCGGCATCCGCCCGACCCGCGTCACGAATTTGCAGCCCATAGCTGCTCATCGATTGAAAAGCAACGACGTTGCCAGGCTCGCCGGTTCCCCCGAGCTTGAGGTCAATCGCCGGTGCCGTGTCTGCGTTAGCGTTGTCCCAAGTGTCAAAGGCAACAATCAGCCCGGTGCCTGCACCTTCTTGACCAAAACCTCCATTCAGCGGCAGATCGTTGCCAATGGCAAAAGCGATGCCGTCAGCCTGGCGAAGACCACAGCAGTCGCCGCCGCCGAGCGCCAGGCGGAACCTCGCCCGGAAATTTGTGAGCGAGCCGCTGACGAGATTGGTCACGTAAAACGCGTTCGCTGAGCCTCCGGAGATATGAGAGGTCAGCTTCAGGACACCGCTGTTGCCGACGCCGTTGGTGGGAGCAATCGATGGTGCTACACCGCTGGCCACCAGTTTTGTTCCGGCCGGCAGTCCCGAGTTGAAGTCCGTTACGAAGCCAGCCGCAGGCACCAGGACTGTGCTTGTGAGGATCGCCGCCGTGATAAGGCTGAAGCGGGATGCAGCGGATCTTGCCCATCCGTTGAGGAAACGTGTTCGCATGGTTGTACTACCTTTCTTTTCCCGGTACACGCGTCGCGCTGAATCAATCAGCAGCGGCGCTTGCTGTTCTTTGGTTTTGGGATGGGCGTTTGTTTACGCCCGATGATTGGCTCACGACAAGCAAAAAGTTTAATCGTAACGCAATTTCACAATTCTCATGAAAACAACGTCGATGAAACCTCGGGCGCGCGGTCCCCCACCCGCCGCTAACGCGTGAATTCCGTAAAACACTTCGACTCGCGCACCTCAATTCGTTCGGCTGGCTTGCGCACGATCCTCACACACGCGCCGTGCCATTCCACGAGAGCGACGCCTCTCTCCGGACCGAGAACACTAACCGCCGTTGAGAGCGAATCCGCCGTGATTCCGTCTTTCGCGATGACCACGACCAGACTGTGATCCTTCAGTCCGATGCCTGTGCGAGGATCAACGATGTGCGAGTAGCGCACGCCATCGATCTCCACGTGCTGGAAAAGATCGCCGGAGGTCGCCAGCGCGCGGTGACGCAACCAAACGAATTCCGTCGGTGGCGCATTGCTCGCATCCAGGGGCGGCAACTCGACGCGCCAGCCACGTTCCCCCGGAGGAGCGTCATCGGCCACCATGTCACCGCCGCCGCTGACAAGGGCGCGTTCGATTCCGCGCGAGCGTAAGACCTTCAGCGCTTCATCGACGGCAAAGCCTTTCGCGATGGCGCCCAGATCCAGGCGCATGTACGGCGCGAGCAACTCCGCCGTCTGTTCACGTGAATTGAGTTTCAATTTCGTGTAGCCGACGGCCTGACGAAACTCTTCCAGCTTCTCCGGGTCCGGCAATTTTTTCTCCCGCCGTGCGCGCCGCCATTGGCTGACGACCGGCCCGCACGTGACATCAAACGAACCGTCGGATTCCGTCGCGAGCCGCTGTGCCCGATTCAACACCTTCCACAAATCGTCGCTCACTCGAACCGAGATCCCCTTCCCCGCCGTCTGCGACAAGCGCACCAACTCACTGTCCGTGTCGTAATCGCTCAGCTTGGAATTCAATTCGCTGATCCGCGCGAAGGCTGCCTTCGCCGCCGCCTCGGCCACATTGGTGTCGCTGGCATAGAGAACGATGCGAAACGGCAGACCCATCTGCGGCTGAGTAAAGGTGAATCGCTTTAGGCGCCGGTCTGCTGTGGCACATCCTGCTGCGAGCATTGCAGCGACTGCGAAAAACCAAAACTGTTTCACGCGGCGCATTCTAAGCAGGCTTCGAGAAGGCCGGAAACGAATTGCGGTTTACGCTCATTTCCGCCGTTGCTACGTTCCCGTCGCTTTGGGGAAACCCTGAATAGAAAACACACATGAACATCCTTCTGGCTGCCATCGATACCAACTCCGTCGCCGCGTCGGCGGGCAAAGCGTTCTACAGAAATCGCGAGCAGATCGCCTTCTACGTCGAGAAGTACGCCCCGAACGTCCTGAGCGCTGCCGTCATCCTCGTCGCCGGACTGATCATCGGCAAATGGCTTGGCAACATGCTCATGCGCAAGCTC
>DATHEW010000369.1:0-2075 GCA_035318425.1 Candidatus Acidiferrum sp.
AAATCGGTGGTCCAGACGTCGCGTGGCTTGGGAACTGCGCCGGAATGTTCGAGCCGCACTCGTTCGACAACGATCTCCTCCATCCCGCGCGTTTGCGAAACTCTGCCGCGCACAGACACGCGATCACCAGCCGTGACATTCGCGAAGGTATCGGGCGAAAGCCCCACGAGCACGAGACCGCCTGTTTCATCCTGGAAGTGAACGACGGAATTGTTGGTGCCGCGCCACGGCACCGAAGTCAGCACGCCGCGCAGGTTCACCATTTTGTTCGTGGACAATGGGACGCGATTGGCATCCCGCTCTTGCAGGATGTCGTAAACCGAAACGGGCACGACCGCTTCCTCCCTCGCCGCGAACGTGGTCGAACAGCCGCACACCACCAGCAACAAGCCGGCGCTGACCAGACCTCGCGACAATAATCCCTTGATGAATTTCATAGCACGCACGCACAGGGGGAAATGCACCACTCTTTTACCACCTCCGCCGATCGCCTCCAATGTTTTGTTCCGACATTTGTCTCTGGAGGGTCATCTTTCGTTCAATCGCAAAGAAGATTTCCGTTCATTCTATGCCGAGCAGGTGCTTGCGCGCCGAGGCTACTTTCTCCAACCTGCGGCCATGAATCGGTCCCAACGACTCGCCACGATCATTCTGATCGGTGCGTCGTCGCTGGGTCTGCGCGGCTCGAGCCGCAATGTGCTCTCCGTCGCAAAACCAATCTTGTTTTTTGACGGAAACCGCGCGACGCCGGCGGTGCATCGCAAGCCTTCCTTCACCGCACCTGTCCAGGTCGCCAGCCCTGTTGCAAACGTCACAAAGCCGCGCCGTCTCCCGAAAAGATCAATTGGCCAGCACGTGCTCCGCAGCGCCCTGATCGGCGGATTGATTGGGTTGTCGATTGGCGTCGTGCAGTGGCTTACAAATCGAAACAACGGTTGAACCAACAATGATGATCATGATGACTCGATACTTTCTCCTCGTGCTGCTCTTCGCCGCCGCGAACACCTTTGGCCAACCGAAGACGAATTCGTTCGAGGGCGAGATTCGCAAGTTCGAGGCGAGCGACAAAACAAACCCGCCGCCGAAAAACGCGGTACTCTTCCTCGGTAGCTCGAGCATTCGCATGTGGAGAAACGTGGCGAAAGATTTTCCCGATTACCGTGTCATCAACCGCGGCTTCGGTGGATCGCAGATCGCTGACTCGATCTATTTCGCGGAGCGCATTATTTTCCCGTACGAGCCGAGCACCATTGTGTTTTATGCCGGCGGCAACGACATCAACGCCGGCAAATCAGCAGAGAAAGTCTTTTCCGATTTTCAGACGCTCGTGACCCACGTTCACTCGAAGCTCCCGAAGACGCAGATTGCCTATATCTCGGTCGCACCGAACCCCGCGCGCTGGTCGCAAATCGAACGCATTCGCCGCGCGAACGAACTCATCGCAGGTTACACGCGCACCGATCCGCGGCTCAGCTTCATCAACACTTACGAACACATGCTCGGTGCCGATGGCGCGCCCAAGCCCGGCATCTTCCTGCCCGATCGGCTGCACATGAACACCAACGGCTACGCCATCTGGAAGGAAGTCGTGGGCGAACACCTGAAGCGCATCGCACCGGATGCGGCGAAGAAGTAGGACTGGTCCCGCCAGATCAGGGCACGCTTGGATCATCCTCGCGCCGGAGCAACCTCGGCAGTCCGTACTGCCGGTGAAGTTGACCGTTCTGCTCGTTGCTCCGGCGAATGATCTTTGGGCACGCCGTCGGCTGCGCTGACAAGCACCGGAATTTTCTGCGGCTCACCCGACTTGTTTTGCGCCAGCGTCACTGTCATGTACGGATAAGGCATTTCGATTCCTCGCTCATCGAGCTTCTTCTTGAGACGCAGATTGAATTCGCGGCCCACCGCCCATTGTTGGATTGGCCGCGTCTTGGCTCGCGCGCGAATCACCATTCCGGACTCAGCAAATTTTTCGATACCGAACACTTCGAGCGGTTGCAGGATCATTTCTTTGAACGGCGCCTCGGCGCGCAATTCCTCGTCGATCTCGCGCATGATTCCCATGACCTCTTCCA
>DATHEW010000370.1:0-2417 GCA_035318425.1 Candidatus Acidiferrum sp.
CCCATGACATCAGCGCGTATTCCTTGGTGGCCCTGGCCCGCGGTGCCGCGCCGCTGATGACCGAAGGTGGCAGCATTGTGGCGATGAGCTATTACGGCGCGAAGAAAGTCGTCCCGCATTACAACGTGATGGGCGTGGCCAAGGCATCTCTCGAAGCGAGCACGCGCTATCTTGCCTACGATCTCGGTCCGAAGAAAATCCGTGTGAACTGCATCAGTGCCGGCCCAATGAACACGCTTGCCGCCCGCGGCATTAGCGGTTTCAACGAGATGTTGAAGCACTACGAAGCCCACGCACCGCTCAAGCGCAATGTGCTGCCGGAGGAACTTGGCGCGACGGGAACTTTTCTCGCCAGCGATGGCGCGGCGGCGATCACCGGCCAGGTTCTTTACGTGGACGCCGGCTACGAAATCATGGGCATGTGACCTCGTGTCTTACTTCTATTCGTAATCCTGATCTTACTCTTCCGCCTGGCGTCGAAGAGGAGGATCAAAATCAAGAATACGATTAAGACCTGGAAAAACTCCTCCGTCTCCAGCGTTGCGCGGCCTTGAAACGCGCCTACCTTTCCTTAGTTCAATCAACCCGCCGGATTCTTCCGGCGAGGAAAGGAGTTATGGGAAAGATCGAGCGTTGTAAAATGTGGCTTCAATCGCACGAAGACCTCTTCAGGGATCTCGTGCGCATTTACCTCGGAGCCGGGCTGTTCGTAAAATCAATCTACCTCATGAGCCATCGCGATTATCTCATGCAGGTGATCAGTGATTCGGGCACGTCGTGGTTAGCTCCCGCGGGCGCAGCGCAATATGTCATCACGGCGCACCTGGTCGGCGGCGCGTTACTGATGGCGGGCCTCGCGACTCGGCTTGCGGCCTGGATTCAATTGCCAATTCTGCTCGGCGCAGTGTTCTACGTTTACATGCCGCACATGGCTACGGTGGAACCGCGCCAGTACTTTGAGTTCACCGCACTCGTCGCGTTTCTGCTGTTCTGGATCGGGGTATTCGGCGCCGGCCGCTGGTCGGTGGACTACCTGATCTCGCGCAAGCGCGAGCCGGTTGCTGCAACACCGGCAGTTGCGCACTGAGCTCTGCTTTGGAGTGCACCTCCTCGGCGGCGCTTTTTTCGCGGCGCGACTTGTCGCGCTGCTGTTCGACGAGGCGCCAAACAAATAAGCGGTGACAAGTCACCGCACTCCAGGTTCCTGCCCGCCACGCTTCAGTGCATCTCCACATCACACGTGCCGATGCCGCCGCGGAAAAAGTTGAACTGCACGTTCGAATGATCCGCCAGCAATGACATCGGCACGGCCGAGTCCGGGAGGCGCTTCGCGATCATCAAGGTCGTGAGGCGCTGGCCGAATGGGTTGTCATGTTTGCCTGCGTGCCAGATCGAAACCTTCTCCGCTTTCCATGTCTCGACCGGCCCGACTGTCATCGCTCGCGTCGGCACCATCGTGATGTTCCCGCCACCTGACGTGCGCGCGTTCTGCGCAATGGTGATCGGGTGCAAATCCACCATGCGCGTCGGCAACGCGCGATATTCAGCGGGCGACGGCGGCGCGTCCTGAAATTTGCCTTCGCGCTTCGGCGGATCGTTGAATGCCCAATGCTTGATGTCGCCTTGTCCGCCTTGCATGACGGCGCAGCGCACACTGTCCCAGCTTCGGCAGTAGGAGCTCGTGTCAGCCTTTGGAAAGTGCAGATGCGCATCTGGCATCCTCAACTCAGCGCGAATGCGGTCGAAGCAAATCTCGCGATCCGCTTTCTCGAACGAGAGCGGGTGACTTGAAGAAACTTCCTTTCCATCGATCACCCACTCATCCATGCCCCAGAAGTGCGCGTGCTTGAGTGACAGATTGAGTTCGTTCACCAGCCGCGCCACGAGTGGCAATTGCTCCGTCGGCCCGATCGGTCCGCAAATTCCCACTGGATCGCTGGCCGTCGCTTGCTTCCAGGCCGTGATGTATTCCAATGCTTCGGCAAGATAGAAATCTTCCAGCGTATCGTAGAACGCCACGCGAAATCCCGGGCGCGAAAGCTGAAGCATCTGCTCCGGCGTAAGCCGCGCGGCATTTTCGATCAACTCGCGATCCAGTGTCGTGTAATCCCACCAGTTCGGTGCGATGGAGCTCAATTTGCGTGTCATGGCCAAGGATGATTACTCGACGGGGATTCTAAAGAACCTCTTTTCAGAATTCGTTGTGGAGTCGGTGATGGACGCGGTGTTTCACGTGAATCACGTTGGGGAGTTTTCCCGGCGACACAGGCAATGATCCCCATCTGCTCCGCAGGCCGTTGTTTCACGCGGTTCAGAATCTCCTTTGTTCATCGGCCTTTCCCGCGAGCAACGCAGCGCATCGAGTCACAAGAAACGCAAAGGAACCGGAAGTTACTTTCGGCAACATTCTAGGTAAG
>DATHEW010000371.1:0-7636 GCA_035318425.1 Candidatus Acidiferrum sp.
TAGCTCAGCGCCGTCTGCGTTTTCGCCATAAAGGGCAGCGCAAACCAGCCATGCTCGGCCTGGTATGCGACGATGCGGTTGAGATTCAACGAACCGGTGCCCGCGAGAAGATTCTGCCACGCGGTGGAGAGCGTCTCGACATTCAGCGCGGCGGCGACCAGGAAGATAGGGATCACGGACATGCCCATGGCAATTTCGTAGGAGATCAATTGCGCGCTCGATCGAATGCCGCCGAGGAAGGGATACTTTGAATTCGCCGCGTAACCAGCCAGCACAATTCCGTAAACCGCGAGCGATACGATGCCGAACGTGTAGAGCACGCCCACGTTCAAGTCGGCAATGACCATCTTCTGCGCGCCCATCCACGAACCGAACGGGATGATCGCGACGGTGAGCAACGCGGGAATCATCGCCACCGCCGGCGCAATCCAGAAGTATCCCTTACGAACGTGATCCGGCGTGAAATCTTCTTTCATGAAGAGCTTCAAGCCATCGGCAATCGGTTGAAAAATTCCCAGCCCAATCAAGAAGGGGCCGATGATCGGAATCTTCGCGACGAACGGCGGCGCCGTCCGATTCGGACCCACGCGATCCTGAATCCACGCCGACACTTTGCGCTCCGCGAGGACTGAGTACGCGACGAAGGTCATGACGACGGCGAATACGCCGGCGATCTTCACTGCGCTAAAGATGATAAAGTTCCAGTCCATCAGTTGAACTCAACACGGAGGCACAGAGGAGAAATTCCTCTCTGCGACCTCCGTGTCTCTGTGGTGAAAAACAAATTCATATCTGCACCGTGACTCCGTTATCGCCCAGCACCGCCCACGTCACGCCATTGAACGCGGGGACTTCCTTCGCCATTTGGTTGAACAAACCTTCGATGCTCATGAAGCCGTTCTGGCCGGTGACGTTGTGAACCAGTTCGTGCAGGAACTCCCATTCGGGCCGCGCATCGCCGCGAGGCTCGACGGCTTTGAGGAAACGCTGCACACGGCCCTTCACGTTCGTAAACGTCCCGCGCTTCTCGGCGTGTGCGCATCCGGGCAACAGGTAATGCGCTGCCTCGGTCGTCTTATTCGGCAAAATGTCGCTGACGATCAGCGTGTCGAGTTTTGCGAACAGGTCGGCACCAATACCGTGCTTCGTCACGTCTTCGCCGAAGACGATGAGCGTCTTGATTGTTCCGGCTCGGATACCGTCGGCGATCTTCGGCAGGTTGATGCCCATTTCCGTGAACGAGATTCCAATCAACCGCGAGCCAGTGGTATTCGGGTTACGATCTTCGTTCAGCAGCAATTTGTCTCCGACAGCAATGCGAGGGACAGAGTCGGTGAGCGCGTTGAATTTCGTCGCGAGCTTCTTCAGCAGGAACAACTCTTCGTTCGTCTGCCGAGCCGACGCGACGATGGCGACAGAGCCAACGGTCGCGCGTTGTAGCTTCTCGGAAATCTCGCGCAACGCCGGCGTCCAGGTGCTCGTGTTCTTGCCGACGCGCACTTCAGTCAGCCGCTTCTCGCTGCCGATCCACTTGTAGTTGAGGCGGCCGTAATCGCACATCCACGTCGAGTTCACCGCGTCATTCTCGCGCGGTTCGTAGCGATGCACTTTCTCTTCGCGCGACCCGATGATGATGTTGCATCCGGTGCCGCAGCTCGTGCAGATGCTCCTGGTCTCCTTGAGAAACCAGACACGCATCTTGAAACGAAAATCTTTCGACGTGAGCGCGCCGACGGGACAGATGTCCACAGTGTTAAGCGTGTAGTTGTTGTCGAACGGCTTGCCCGGGAACGCGGTGATCGTGTTGTAGCTGCCGCGGTTCACTATGCCGAGCGCGTCGTCGCCCGCGACGTCTTTCGTAAATCGAATGCAGCGTGTGCAAAGAATGCAACGCTCGGCGTCGAGCACGATGCGCGGGCCGAGATCGATGCGCTTCGGCTTGTGAACCTTCGCCTCGACGAAGCGACTCTGCGACTGGCCGTAATCGACCGAGTACTCCTGGAGCTTGCACTCGCCGGCTTGATCGCAAATCGGGCAATCGAGCGGATGATTGATGAGCAGCGACTCAAGCACGCCCTCGCGCATCTGCTTAACGCCGGGCGTGGTCGTGTAAATTTCCATTCCCGGAGAAATCGGTGTCGCGCACGCGATCGCCGGGCGCGGCGACTTGGCGATCTTCGGCGAGCCGTCTTCGTTCAGGATTGGTTTGCGATCCGGTCCCATCGCCGGCGTTCCGAACTCGACGAGGCACATGCGGCAATTGCCCGCGACCGCCAGTTTCGGATGATAGCAATAATGCGGTACGTCGATTGTCGCGAGCGCACACGCCTGAATCATCGTCGTGGGAATTGGCTTGCCGGTGATCGGGTCCGGCGCCGTCTTCGGGACGAGCACGACCTTGCCGTCCACTTTGACAGTGATGCTCTCCACCGGTGGTGGCGTGGGTTTCTGTTCCGTAGTCGCAGCGTTAGACATTTGGTGAACCGCTAAGACGCGGAATCAAATAGACAGAATTAACAAAATTCACAGAATTGGAACCAGCATCTGCCAGCGCCATCCTGAATTGTGTTAATCCTGTTAATTCTGTTAATCCTGTCTTCATTTCAGTGCTGCGGAACTCGCGATCTTCAAATCGGGTGTAGGGCCAGCGCCGCTCCTGGCGTGACGTGATTCATCCGCTGCGCCTTTGGCGATGAACTCGTCCTTGAACTTGCCGACAAAACTTTGCACCGGCCACGAACAGGCCTCGCCAAAGGCGCAGATGGTGCGGCCGCCGGGAATGTTGTTCGCAATACCGAGCAAGTAATCCGCATCGCTCGTGCGGCCCTCACCGTGTGTGAGGCGATGGAGCGCCTTGCTCATCCACAGCGAGCCTTCGCGGCACGGTGTGCATTGCCCGCAACTCTCGTGCGCGTAGAATTCGCTGAGGTTCGCGAGCGCTTCGACAATGTCCACGGAGTCGTCCATCACGATGATGGCGCTTGAGCCGGACATCGAACCCGCGGCGATGAGCGTGTCGAAATCGTAGGGCACATCAAGCATGTCCATCTCGACTTCGGCCATCGTGCCGTCGGCATTCTTTTTCTTGATTTTGAATTTCTCGCCAGCCTTGAAAACCTTTGCCGACGAGCCGCCGGGAATGACGGCTTTCAGCTTTCGTCCCTCCCGCAAACCACCGCCGAAGTTATCGTGAAAAATCAATTCGCCGATCGTGGCTTTGCCGACTTCGATTTCGTAATAGCCCGGCTTCTTCACCTGGCCGCTGAGACTCACGATGCGCGTGCCGGTATTGTTCGGCGTGCCGAGTTTAGCGAACGCGCCCGCGCCCATCTCCACGATATGCTTCACGTTGCAGAGCGTCTCAACGTTGTTGACGATGGTAGGGCACATCCAGAGCCCAAGGATTGCCGGGAAGTAAGGCGGCTTGATGCGCGGATATGGCCGCTTGCCTTCGAGCGATTCGATGAGCCCTGTCTCCTCACCGCAGATGTAAGCACCCGCGCCGCGATGGACGTGGATTTCGAGGTCGTAGCCGCTTCCGAGAATGTTCCTGCCGAGAAAACCTTTCGCGCGCGCTTCCTTCAAAGCACGGTTCAAAATCTTCGCGCCTTCCGGCATCTCACCGCGGATGTAGATGTAGGCCAACTTCACGTCATTCGCGAAGCACGAGATGATCATGCCCTCGATCAACTGGTGCGGATCTTTGTGAATGATCTGGCGATCCTTGAAGGTGCCGGGCTCCGATTCGTCCGCGTTGCAGATGAGGTAAATGGGCTTGCCACTCTTGCGATCGACGAAGCTCCACTTCAATCCCGCCGAAAAACCCGCGCCGCCGCGACCGCGCAAACCCGATGCCTTCACTTCATCGCGCAACTGCTCCGGCGCGGACATTTTCTTGCCGCCCGGCAGGTCCTTGGGCGCAAGCACGAGCGCCTTTTTCAACGCCTCATAGCCGCCACGCGCGAGGTAGAATTCGATGTCATTCGAGTAACCGGTCGCGTCGATATTCTTAAGAATGAGGCGGTATTGCTCAGGCATATCGGCTAAAAGTTTCTTTCCAATGGTGCCGAGCGCGTCGTTGCGCTATTCGTTGGTGCCAATGTTTTTGCGTCGATGAACCGGCTGAGATCCAGCTCGCGAAACTCTTCGACCGAGATCAGCCCTGATGAACCATCGCCGTAAGCAACGGCGTGTGTGAACGGTGCATTACCAAAGCGTCGTTGAGGAACGTTGTCATATGCCTTGTTACACACAGCGATCAATTGCCGCGGTTGCTTATCTGCGTTGACCGGTTCGCGAGTAGCGAACACGGTCGCGGTTCCGAGCCAACTTATTCCAGAAATGTGCCTGAAGTATTCTCGTTCCTCACTAGTCAGATTCGTTACTGAAACAGCAGTTCCTTCTCGCTCTGTCGCCGCAAGAACAAGATTGAGAGCAATATTCTTGCAAGCGCCAAGAGCGGCAGAATTGCCGCCGCAATTCGTCGGGCGTGCAAGCAACGGCAGCATGGCAGCTCCACATGCGACCACCGCAGCACCCAGCCCAAGTGCGACCATCAACGTTTTGCGTTTGGCAGGAATCATCTGGTCTAGCCGCCACTTGACTGAGGAATCAAAGGCGATACCTTCACGCCCTCTTTGCATTGCCCGATGGTGTAACGGTAGCACAAGTGACTCTGAATCACTTTGTCATGGTTCAAATCCATGTCGGGCAGCCAATTCATTTCCCACCCCGCTTGATCACTTCATAGCGTTGTCGAATCAACTCCAAGTGCAACAGATCCTTGGGACGACCGATGGCGCGCTTGCTTTTCTCAATCAGTTCGAGGGGCAATACGGCCACTTTAATTCCGTGCCATTCCATCCAAACCGCCTTGGCAAAAACGTTTTTGAACTTCGGAAGACCGGTCACTTCATAAACAAAATTCACCATCGTTCCGTCCGCCAGTTCCACGACGGTATTGCGCACCATCTGCGCGCCCTGTTGAAGCGCGACGTTAATCACTCGGATGTAGCTGCGTGGTGACAAGTCGATCCAGAGATCTACATCGACTGTGGAACCAGGAACTCCTTGGAGATTCGCCGCAGACATGCCAATCACTTGGAACCGAATTTTTTCGGCGTCGAGCGCCCCCACAAACCGAGCGAACGGAGATAATTCACGTTCATTTGCCACCGCTCGTCTGGCGTCGCCGCGGCGAACCGGGCGAACAGGATGATTTCGTGTTCGTCGAGATCGGGCATGCCTTTTAGCTTTCGATACACCTTTGGCCAATCCTTTAGCGTTGTCTTCATGTTTAGGCTTCCTGGGCATGGCCTCACTTGTATTTCTGCAAAAGCTCGTCCGCCTTCTGATTGCTGACGCCTTCGAAAAAATCCTCGTTGCACATCATCACCGGGGCGGTGCCGCAACTCGCCAGACATTCGACAAATTCGACCGTGTATTTGCCGTCCTTGGTTGTCTGCGAACCGTGCGCTTGAGCGTCCAGTCCCAGACGCTGACAGAAATGTTTGTGAAGCTCACCCGACCCACCGAGCGCACAGCTCAACGTGCGGCAAACCTTTACGTGAAATTTCCCGAACGGCTCACGACGGAGCATCGGATAAAACGTGACGATCTCGTAGATGTTGATCGACGAGAGCCCGAGCTTCTTCGCCGTCCACTCCACGGCTTCCTGCGGAATCCAACCGTGCGCTTCCTGAATCGCGTGCAGCACCATCAACGATGCCGCGCGCTGCTTGTCCGCGGGGTAATGAGTGAGCAATTCGTTCACTTCGGCATCGAGTTCCGAAGTCGGTTTCCACGCAGAATCGCTGCGAAGAGAATTGGGAATGGGCTCGTACGTTTCGCTCATACGCAGGAACAAAGTTTCAAGCTCCAAGCTTCAAACTCCAGAGAAACACCAAACATCAAACACCAAACTCGCCGTGCTACGCTACATGCCCATGCCGCTGCCGACCGCTTCACCTTGGAGCTTGGAGCGTGGGGCTGATCTGATGTTTGGTGTTTGGTGTTTGGTGTTTTCATTACCGGTCACACTCTCCCATCACGAAATCGAGTGAGCCCAAAATACTCACCACATCGCTTAGCATGTTGCCGGGCAACAGGTGCGACAGAATGCTCAGGTTGCAGAATGATGGCGCTCGGATCTTCAAGCGATACGGCGTGCCGCCTCCGCGTGAGTTGACGTAAAAGCCCAGCTCGCCTTTAGGATTCTCAGCACCGAAATACACTTCTCCGACAGGCGCGTTCACGCCCTGCGTCACGTTGATGAACTGATGAATCAGCTCTTCCATGCTGCTCATCACTTTGTGTTTGGGCGGCAGCACAACTTTGCCGTCATTCACGTTCACCGGCTCTTTCGCGTCATTGTTTGCGCCACCAGGAATTTTCGCGATGCACTGGCGCAGGATACGCACGCTCTGTCGCATCTCCTCCATGCGGACGAGATAACGATCATAGCAATCT
Organism: Candidatus Acidiferrum sp.; assembly: GCA_035318425.1. Lineage (GTDB taxonomy): Bacteria > Verrucomicrobiota > Verrucomicrobiia > Limisphaerales > SIBH01 > JANNGC01. The sequence goes on from DATHEW010000371.1 coordinate 6,469, forward strand.
CCCACCGAGCCCAGCGCCACTTCGAATTCCAGTTCGGGATAGACAAGATACGGCTCCGCCTTACGCACATCGTAGTCCACACCACTGCCGCGCAGGTTCGGGCCTGTCAGCCCAAAGTCGATCGCGTCCTCCTTCGAGATCACGCCGACATCCCGCGTGCGATCCACGAAGATGCGATTGCGCGTCAACAGGGTTTCCGACTCGTCGAAGTTCTTTACGACTTCGTCGCAAAATTTCGAAACCGCAGCGATCCAACCATTCGGTGTGTCGCGCGAAATTCCACCGATGCGCGTGTAACTCGTCGTGAAGCGCGCGCCCGTCAATGACTCGGCGAGGTTATAGACTTTCTCGCGCTCCGCGAACGTGTGCATGAAAACAGTCAACGCGCCAACATCCATCGCGTAAGCGCCGAGTCCCAGCAGGTGCGAGGAGATGCGCGCCAATTCGCAACAGATGACGCGGATGTATTGGCAACGCGGCGGCAGCGATTTGTCTATGCCCAACAACTTCTCCACGGTGAGCGCGTAAGCGACGTTGTTCGCCAGCGGCGCAAGATAATCCAGCCGATCCGTGTAAGGGATGAACTGAGTGTAGGTCATGTTCTCGGCGATTTTCTCATCGCCGCGATGCAGGTAACCGATGTCCGGTATGGCCCTGGTAATGATCTCGCCGTCCATCTCCAGCACGATGCGCAAGACGCCGTGCGTCGAGGGATGCGATGGTCCCATGTTGAGAACCATCTGCTCGCCTTCCAGCTCAGACCGCTGCTGCGAAACATCAGGCCCGGTGGCGTGCCGCTTCGCATCCGCCGCAGCGATGCGCGAAGGCGCGTCCCGAAAAGTAATTTCCTGAGTCGTGGCCATTACGATTTTGGCATTGCCTCGTTGGGTTGCGGTGCATCGGGTGCGTGCGCCTTCTTCACGTCGTCACGACGTTCGAGCCGTGAAATTGTTCCGACAGATTCAGTCAGCGGAATGCGCACACGCGGTTCGCGGGCGAGTGAATCCTTGCCACCTGGAACACTGACGAATGGTCCGCCTTCGAGCGGTGCCGGTTTCGTGAAAGCCACTTCCGGCAGGTCATGCGGCTTTCCCGCCAGCGGAAAATCTTTGCGCAGTGGAAAGTAAGGATAGCCGTCCCACATCAGGATACGGCGGAGATCAGGATG
>DATHEW010000372.1:0-3277 GCA_035318425.1 Candidatus Acidiferrum sp.
CTCTCGGCCGCACGCAGGAAATTCTCGCCGTCCTCGCGTCATTGATGCGCGAAGGAGCGCTGCGACGTCAGCCCATTTACATCGGAGGTCTCGGTCGCGTGTTTACGGAAATTTACGATCTCGAAGCGCATCGCACTCACCGCAGTCTGAGCAGCCTGCGGCTCGATGAAGCGCTGGAGTTGACCGTGATCGATCGCAACGCGCTCGACTCGATGAAACTCAACGGCCGCATTTTCGTGGTGACAGCGGGCATGATGACGGAGAAGACGCCGGCGCATGAATTGGCAGCGCGCATGGCGGGTGATCCGAAGCACGCGATCTTCTTTGTGGGTTACGCCGACCCGGACAGTCCAGGCGGACGCCTCAAGGCGGCGAAGCAAGGCGAGACCTTTGCGTTCAGTCCCGGCGCGGGCGAATTAGTGAAGAATTGCGAGGTGGATGATTTCGACCTGAGCGCACATGCGAACCGCGAGGAGTTGCTCGATTTCGTCGGCCAGACCGGTGCGCACACGGTGCTTCTCGGACATGGTGATGACCCGGCCCGCGCGTGGTTCGATGAACAAATTCGCGCGCGTTATCCGAAGACGAAGGTTCACCAGGCGCAACCGGGCGTGACGATCGATGCGTGATACAGGCCGGAACCATTCGCCCGCCGTGGCGGTTGGTGGACGGTGGCAGTCGGGACGGCTGTCCCACTAACTACGAACGCGATGATTCAATACCACCAACTGCTCCGGCTCGTTCTGGAGCAAGGCAAACGCAAGTCGGACCGCACTGGCACTGGCACGATTTCCGTGTTCGGTGCTCAGGCGCGTTTTCCGTTGCAGGAAAGTTTCCCGCTGCTCACGACGAAGAAGGTTCATCTCAAGTCGATCCTCTACGAACTGCTCTGGTTTCTGCGCGGTGACACGAATGTGAAATGGCTCAACGACCATGGCGTGAGCATCTGGGATGAGTGGGCGGACAAGGATGGAAATCTCGGCCGCGTTTACGGCGCGCAATGGTGTGACTGGCGCACTGCGGACGGCCAATCCATCAGCCAGATCGACCGGCTCATCGAACAAATTCAACGGAACCCCGACTCGCGTCGCTTGATCGTGAGCGCATGGAACGTCGGCGAGATCGAGCAGATGGCGCTGCCGCCATGTCACACAATGTTTCAGTTCTTCGTTCAGGACGGCGAACTGAGCTGCCAGCTTTATCAGCGTAGCGCGGATTTATTTCTGGGCGTGCCGTTCAACATCGCGAGCTACGCCTTGCTCACGATGATGGTCGCGCAAGTCACGGGCTTGAAACCCGGCACGTTCGTTCACACCTTCGGCGACCTGCATCTCTATTCGAACCATCTTGAACAGGCGCGGCTTCAACTCACACGCGAACCACACGCGTTGCCTGTGATGAAATTGAATCCGGACGTGAAGAACATTCATCAGTTCCAGTTCGAGGATTTCGAGTTGGTGGGCTACGACCCGCATCCCGGGATCAAAGCGCAGATTGCGGTTTGACCACCTGAACAACTTCGCTAGCTTCGCGCGCGTTGAAGCATCCCGTCGAAAGTTATCTTGAAGAGCTGGCCGCCGTGCGCGCCTCCGGTGCGGCCACGAAAGAAACCTCCGGCTACCCGGCGCTGGCGAATCTGCTCAACGCCATCGGCCAGTCCCTCAAGCCCAAGGTCCGCTGCATCATCCAGCTTGCGAACAGCGGCGCCGGCCTGCCAGACGGCGGATTTTTCGCGCCTGAGCAACTCAAGAACTCCGACGAGAAACAGCCGTTGCTCGGGCAGAAACCATCGCGTGGCGTGGTCGAAGTCAAAGGCACGGCGGACGACCTCGATAAAACTTCGCAGGGCGAGCAGGTCGCCGATTATCTTGCGCACTACGGATTGCTGCTGCTCACGAATTACCGCGAGTTCCGCCTGCTCAGGCGCGGCCCCGGCGGTATGCCGCAAAAGCTCGAAACATTCTCCATCGCGGAAGGCGAGGCGGCGTTCTGGCTCGCCGCCGCGCACCCCCGCAAAACCGCTGACGCACTCGGTGAACGTTGCGCCGAATATCTCAAGCGCGTCCTGCTCCACGCCGCGCCGCTGAACAACCCCAAGGACGTGGCGTTCTTCCTCGCCTCGTATGCACGCGATGCCCGCGCGCGCGTGGAAGCCGCCAGGGATTTGCCGCAGCTCGCCGCCGTCCGCACTGCGCTGGAGGAGGCGCTGGGCATGAAGTTCGGGGCGAGCACTTCTTCCGCTCCACGCTCGTGCAGACCTTGTTCTACGGCGTGTTCTCCGCGTGGGTGCTCTGGCACAAGCAGCAGGGGAGCGCAGCCGCCCCGGCTGCTCCGGGCGGCGCCCCGCCGCCCGGTTCCGGTGCGCGTGCCGCCGGAGAGTTCGGCGAGGGCGTCGAACACGACACGCGAGTCGCGCGTGCTCCCTTGTTCGATTGGAAATCCGCCGCGTGGACGCTGCATGTTCCGATGATCAAGGCGCTCTTCGACCAGGTCGCCACGCCGACTAAGCTCGGCCCGCTCGGACTCGTGGAAGTGCTCGACTGGACCGCTGCGGCGCTCAACCGCGTGGACCGCCCCGCCTTCTTCGAGCGTTTCGTGGAGGATCACGCCGTCCAATATTTTTACGAACCGTTCCTTGAAGCCTTCGATCCCGAACTGCGCAAGCAACTGGGCGTTTGGTACACGCCGCCGGAGATTGTGCAGTACCAGGTCGCCCGCGTGGACGCCGCGCTGCGCGAGGAACTGAACATCGCCGACGGCCTGGCCGACCCGCGCGTGTTCGTGCTCGATCCCTGCTGCGGCACTGGCGCGTATCTGGTCGAGGTGCTGCGAGTCATTGCCCAAACGCTCAAAGACGAAAAGGGCGAAGGCGCATTGGCCGAACTTGAGGTGAAAGAAGCCGCTCAGAAGCGAGTGTTCGGTTTTGAAATCATGCCCGCGCCGTTTGTCGTAGCGCATTTGCAGATGGGCCTGCTCCTGCAAAATCTCGCCGTCCCGCTGGACGACGGGAAAAATGAACGCGCTGGAATTTTCCTGACCAACGCGCTGACCGGCTGGGATTTTGCTGGTCAGAATCCCAAGCTCGCCAACTGGCCGGAACTGGAAGCCGAGCGCGCCGGGGCGGGCAAAGTGAAACAGGAAAAGCCCATTCTCGTCATCCTCGGCAACCCGCCCTACAATGGCTTCGCTGGCCTCGCGGTGGAAGAGGAGCGCGATTTGAGCAATGCCTATCGCACTACCAAACTCGCACCGGCTCCGCAGGGACAGGGGCTGAACG
>DATHEW010000373.1:0-6483 GCA_035318425.1 Candidatus Acidiferrum sp.
TTCCTGTTGCGCGGCGACGAACCATTTCTGCGCGGGCACTTTCCCGGCCAGCCGATCATGCCCGGGGTCTTGCTCGTGGAAGCCGCCGCTCAACTGGCCGGCACCGTGGCACAATCCGATCCGCACATCTCGCCGCTCGAAGGGTTGAAGCTTACCGCCATCCGAAATGCCAAAATTCTCGGGAGCGCTACGCCCGGGGAATTGGTTCAGTTCGAAGCGCGGATCGTTGGCCGCATGGGGAACCTCGTTCAGGCGCAGGTCACCGCGCAAACCGCAGGACGGGTTTTGCTCAATGCAGATATCGTCTTGAGCGGAAACGCCTAGTGCCCGTTGCCGCGTCTCCCGTAGCGACGTACTTTCTTCATGGCAGGAAAATCCTGCCAGGAAACAGGGGTGAAACATGAAAGTTCAAAAAATCATGATCTGGGCTCTTCCGATCTGTTCCGCCGCGTTATTCGTGACGGGCTGCGAGCGGAACCAGGATATGGGAGCGCCGCCAGCCAGTGTCGAACGTTCGACGGGGCAGAAGGTGGACGACAAGGCGCTGACCAGCAAAGTGAAGGACGCACTGGATGACAATGCCGCCTACAAATTCCCGAACGTGGAAGTGAACACCTACGGCGGAAAAGTGCAGTTGAGCGGGTTCGTCGCCACACGCCAGCAGAAGGAACAAGCCGAGAACCTCGCCAAGGCAATGGCCGGAACGACGGAAGTGGAAAACAAAATCTCGGTGAGGCCGTAAGGCTCTTCGAGGCCGCGCCTGCATCACGCGGAGAAGAGGAAAAAGCGAGCGGCGGTTGTTAACCGCCGCCCGTGTCGTGAACTCGAAACTACTTTAGCGCGGCCATGCGCACCGTCAGCCGCGATTTTTTGCGGTTTGCCTTGGCGCGGTGAATTACGCCGACCTTCGCTGCCTTGTCGAAGGCAGAAAGTGTGTCTTTCAAAACAGTGATGGCTTCGTCCCTCTTGCCGCTCTTCACGGCGGCGTTGTAGCGCTTCTCAAGTGTTTTGAGACGGCTGGAGATGCTTCGGTTGTGCGCTTGCTTACGTGCGTTACTGCGCACGCGGCGTTCAGCGGATTTCGTGTTCGGCATAAAAAATCAGGCGCGCAAAGTATCCAAACAACCACGCTTGTCAACGGCGCATCTCGGCGAACACCAGGGCAAACGCATCAAACGCACTAGTGAGGTGGGACTCGTCGCGCTGCGACGAGTCGGGCCGCGTTCAGCGGCCCGACGGAAAGATTGAGGCGCGCGCCACTCGAGGCCGTCCGCTGAGCGCGGACGGAATTGCCGCAGCGCGGCGATTTCCACCATCATCTCCGTTTTGATGCGTTTGCCCTCCAGGCGAACACGGGCTGGCGCACAATTTATTTCCGCGCGTGAAATGGCCCAAAAGGTGGAGGTGGCCGCGTTGCGACCAGACATGCCGGCGGCGCGGCGCGACTGGTCGCAATGCGAACCAGTTCTATCTTCTGAAGCGTTTACCCTGACGACCCTGTGGCGCCTCTTGTTTTTCGCCGGCAAAGCGCGTTACGCTTCGCCCCATGAATTCACCCGTTTCCCGCCGCTCGGCTGTTACCCGGCTCGCTTCATCCACTGCTGCTGTCGCGCTCGCGACTTCGCTCGGCAGCCGCTTGTTCGCCGCGGATACTGCGGCGCCGGGAATGAAAGGGCGCGTGAATCACTCGGTGTGCAAGTGGTGTTATCCGAACATCCCACTCGACGATCTGTGCAAAGCTGGCAAGGAGTTCGGCCTCACGTCGGTCGAATTGCTCAGCCCGGGAATCGATTTCGAAACACTCAAGAAACATGGACTCACCTGCGCCATGGTCGGCAATCCGACCGTTGGGCCCGACCGCATCGGTCGCATCGAGAAAGCATGGAACCGCGTCGAGCATCACGATCGGCTCGTGGAAGCGTACGAGAAGCGCATCAAGGAAGTAGCCGATGCGGGATTCACCAATCTGATTTGTTTCTCTGGAAATCGCGACGGCCTGGACGACCAGAAAGGAATCGAGAATTGCGCGCTCGGTTTGAAACGCATCATGTCCGCCGCGGAAAAAGCCAAAGTCACGATCGTGATGGAGCTGTTGAATAGCCGCGTGAATCACAAAGATTATCAGTGCGACCACACCGAATGGGGCGTCGATCTCTGCAAGGCGATCGGCTCAGAGCGGTTCAAATTGCTCTACGACATTTATCACATGCAGATCATGGAGGGCGACCTGATCGTGCGGATCAAGAAGTTCAATCCCTACATCGCGCACTACCACACGGGCGGCGTGCCGGGCCGCAACGAGATCGACGAGTCGCAGGAGATCAATTACCCAGCCGTGATGAAGGCCATCGTCGAAACCGGCTACAAAGGCCACGTCGCGCAGGAGTTCATTCCGAAGCGTGCCGACAAGATCGCGTCGCTGAAGCAGGGCGTGCAAATTTGCGACGTGTAGTGACGCGCATCTTCGCCAGGTTTGGTTGTGATGATTGCGGCGCGTCGTTTCACGCGCAGCATGGGCCGGCCGAACTTCTTCAGGAATGGCGCTGTGAACAATGCGACCATTCGGAACTCGCGGATGGACGTGCCCCGCAACCGTGCGCGAAATGCAGCGGTGCGATGAAGCAAGGTCTCGATCCCATGTGCCCACGCTGCGGTTCGCGGAACACGCTCGTGGTCGTGCCGGGAATGTTCTTCGACTAAGCGAGTCAGCGCACCACAACCGTTTTGATGTTCGTGAACTCGCGAATGCCGAAGCTGGAGAGTTCACGTCCGAAGCCCGATTCCTTGATTCCGCCAAACGGCAGCCGCGGATCTGATTTCACGAAATCGTTCACGAAGCAACAGCCGGCTTCGAGTTCGTTCGCTGCAATGCGTTCGCCGCGTTCGATATCGCGTGTGAAGACCACCGCGCCGAGGCCGAACTGGGTATTGTTCGCGAGTCGAATCGCGTCGTGCTCGTCAGCAGCTTCAATGATTGCGGCGACAGGACCGAAGAGTTCTTCGTCGAACGCAGCCATGCCAGGTTTCACATTGCTCAATACCGTGGCGGGATAAAACGCGCCGGGACCAGACGGCACTTCACCACCGAGCGGCCGCTTCGCGCCGGAGGCAACACTGCGGGTGACTTGCTCGTGAAGCGCGTCGCGGAGATCGCGCCGTGCTTGCGGACCGATTTGATTACCGTCGGCGAGCGGATCACCCATGCGCCGCTCGCGCATTTTCGTGACGAACAACTCCTGGAACTCACAACGCACTTCGCGCACCACGATGAAGCGTTTGGCCGCAATGCAACTCTGTCCCGAGTTGATGAGTCGCGATGTGGCGCACACGTCGGCGGCCTGTTGGAGATCAGCGTCCGCGAGAACGATGTAAGGATCGCTCCCGCCGAGTTCGAGCACACACTTTTTGAGATGGGCTCCCGCGGTCGACGCGACGCTTTTGCCCGCACTGGTGCTGCCCGTGAGTGTCACTGCCGCCACGAGCGGATTTGCGATGAGCGACTCGACGCGTTTCGAACCGACGAGCAGCGCGGCGAACAAACCTGGCGGTAATTGAACTTCAGTGAAGATGCGCTCAATCGCGAGAGCACAGCCGAAAACATTCGAGGCATGTTTTAACACCACGGCATTTCCAGCCATGAGCGCGGGCGCGGCGGCGCGGAAGACCTGCCAGAACGGGAAGTTCCACGGCATGATCGCAAGCAACGTTCCGAGCGGCTGAAACGTTACGAAACTTCTCGCAGCTTCCGTCGGGATGTTTTCCTTCGAGAGAAAACCTTCCGCATTTTCAGCAAAGAAATCGCAACACGCGGCGCACCTTTCCACTTCGTCTCTCCCCTGCTCCAACGGCTTGCCCATCTCGAGCGCCATCAATCGCGCGAGCGTTTCCTTCTCGCGACGCAACACGCCGGCAGCGTGTCGCAATGGCTGGGCGCGTGTCGCGAACGATTCACGGCGCCACGTTTCAAAGGCGGCCGCCGCCTGTTCCAGCCGCCGGTGGATCTCTGCCTCGGAGTGTTCGTCGTAGCTCGCGATCTCCGCGTCGTTCGTGGGATTGATGGATGTGATCCTCATGCCAGTGGAAAGTTTAGACCGATTCCCCGCCAACGTCGCGGTTGGCCGTTAAAAGATTTTTCACTTTTTTTGGAAATAGTCGCGATTTCGAAACGTATTTATGGATGTGGATCAAGTGTGTCTGGTGTCGGCTGCGCGCGGAGCGTTTCCAGGGAAACGCCGATGACTTGTCATCAAGACCGCCATCCTTGACGCACGGGGATCAACGGGCCGACACGCGAAAGTCCACGGCATACACGCAGAGGGCGCGGAAGACGGACCTGGATAGTCTGTCTAGGGTGAAAGCCGCGAGCGACGGCTGGCCCTCACTGCTCGAGCCGGGGCGAGGCAACTCGCCCCGGCGTTTTTTTTCATGCACGTCGTGGCGGCCGCGTTGCGACTTGCGGGCAAATTTTCGCGAGCGAGCTCGCATTCGTGCTGCGGCTTCAATTGGCACAATCAGCGCTGAGTATTCGGCAATGAACTCACTTCGATGTGCCGTGCTGTGGAGAAACATCGTGATGGCTCTCCTGTTGGTATCAGCGCTCGGCATGATTGCAGTAGCAGTGAGCGGCAATTCCGAAGCGCTCCTGGCTAACCTGCCCCAACTGGTTCATGACACGTTGAAGCGTTCGTTCGCGGGAGCGATTTAGCACAACGGCGTTGACGGTTCGCGCGCGCTCCATAAACTCGCGCGCCATGCCCGGAAAGAAGAACGCAGCGAACATCGAATCCACTCAGCACGAGGGGCGGTTGTTTCCGCCGTCGAAACAGTTCTCCGCCGGCGCTCACCTGAAGTCGATCGGCGAATACCGCAGGCTCTACAACGAATCCATTAAATCGCCGGACACGTTCTGGGCGCGCCAGGCGAAGAAGGAACTCATCTGGGACGCGCCGTGGAAGCAAGTGCTGCAATGGAAAGCGCCCAATGCAAAATGGTTCGTGGGCGGAAAACTCAACCTCACCGTCAACTGCCTCGACAAGTGGCTGAACACTTCCACTGCCAACAAAGCCGCGCTGATCTGGGAAGGCGAGCCCGCATCGGACGGGCGCCCGGGTGAGGAGCGTGTGCTCACGTATCAGCAATTGCACCGCGAGGTTTGCCGCTTCGCAAACGTTCTGAAACGCAACGGTATTCGCCGTGGTGATCGCGTCATCATTTATTTGCCGATGGTGCCGGAAGCGGCAGTCGCGATGTTCGCATGCGCGCGGATTGGCGCCGTCCACTCAGTGGTGTTCGGCGGGTTCAGCGCCCAGTCGGTGGCTGATCGAATTTTTGATTGTCAGGCGAAAATGGTGATCACGGCCGATGGCGGATTCCGTCGCGGCGCGGTTATTCCGTTGAAGAAGAATGTCGATGACGCGCTCGCGCTCAAAGACGAGAAGGGAAATCAACTCGCCCAGACAATTGAAAAAGTCGTGGTGCTGCGACGCGCGAACAACGAAATCCATATTCGCGAAGGGCGCGATGTCTGGTGGCATCGCGAGTTGGAATACGTGGACGCGAATTGTCCGCCCGAGAAAATGGACAGCGAAGCACCGCTGTTCATTCTCTACACCAGCGGCTCTACGGGAAAGCCGAAGGGAATTCTTCACACGACCGCCGGCTATCTGCTCGGGACAAAACTCACGACGAAATACGTCTTCGATGTTCGCGACACGGATGTCTATTGGTGCACGGCGGATGTCGGCTGGGTGACGGGTCACAGCTACGTCGTTTACGGCCCGCTCGCGAATGGCGCGACCAGCCTTATGTATGAAGGCGCGCCGAATTATCCAGAGCCCGATCGTTTCTGGCGCATCGTCGAAAAGTACGGCGTCACGATCCTTTACACGGCGCCGACGGCGATCCGTGCGTTCATGAAATGGGGAACGGAGTGGCCGCAGAAACACAACTTGAGTTCGCTGCGCCTGCTCGGCTCCGTTGGCGAACCGATCAATCCCGAAGCGTGGATGTGGTATCACGAGCACATCGGCGGCAAGCGTTGTCCCATCGTGGACACATGGTGGCAAACTGAAACCGGCGGCATCATGATCACGCCGTTGCCCGGTGCCATTCCGACGAAGCCGGGGTCGGCGACATTGCCGTTCTTCGGCATCAATCCGCAGGTCGTCGATGATCGCGGCAAACCCGTTCCGCAGAACACAGGCGGCAAATTGATCATTCGCGATCCATGGCCTTCGATGTTGCGCGGCATCTGGGGTGATCCCAAGCGGTTCAAAGAAACGTATTGGAGCGAAGTCAAAGGCCGCTACTTCACGGGCGATGGCTGCCGTCAGGACCCGGATGGTTACTTCTGGATCATGGGGCGCATCGATGATGTGCTGAACGTCGCGGGCCACCGCCTGGGCACCATGGAAATCGAATCCGCGCTGGTGGCGCATCCGCGCGTGGTCGAGGCGGCGGTCGTCGGCAAGCCTCACGAAGTGA
>DATHEW010000374.1:0-4057 GCA_035318425.1 Candidatus Acidiferrum sp.
AGGAGTTGCCGCTGCTTCACATTCACGTATTGCGAAACCAAATCCACGGCGAGCCGCTCACTTTCGAGCAACGACATTCGGACGCCACGACGGTGCAGCACCTTTTCCAGCTCACGGAGATTTTGCCATCGCATGTGGCCGCCGAGCTTTTCGTAAAGCTCGCCTTCCGTTTCCACCGCGTTGCTGAAGAGCGGCTGTGTGCCCGGCGGTTGCAGCATGTTCACGAGAATCAAATGCTGACGACACAACAAATCCATGTTGCGCACAAAGCTCTCCGCCAGCACCGGATCGTCGAGTGACGTGAGAAAGAAGAACAGGGCGCGGCGGCGCATGCGAAGTCGAATGAACGTGCTGAGTTCCTCGAAGTCGGGTGTCACCTCGCGCGGCTGCAAGGTGTAGAGCGCATCGCGGCACGCGTGGTAATGGGCCTTTCCATTGCGCGCGCGGATGAAGGTTTCGATCTTGTCGCTGAACGTGAGCAGCCCAAATAGATCGCCCTGATGTTCGGCGGCGAGGCCGAGCACGAGCGCCGCCGTGATGAAGCGCTCCAGAGAAGTCGAAGGTCGAGTGTCGAACGTCGAGGGCTTTTCTGGCGTTCGACTTTCGGCGTTCGGCGTTCGACTCGCCGGGCGTGCGCTCAGGCGCGACGCGTCGATGATTACGTAAATCTCCTGCGTGCGTTCGATCTGAAAAATCTTCGTGACGGGTTGCCCGCGCTTGGCCGTCGCTTTCCAATGCACCTCGTCGTAACTGTCGCCGGGAATGTAGTCGCGCAGCTTTTCGAAATCGCGGCCCTTGCCGACCATTCGCTGAGCGTGCAAACCCAGCGCGCCGCGATTGAGAAAGAGTGCCGCGAGATTGCGCCGCTCGCGGAACAGATTCGGATAAACGCGCACTTCGCTGAGGGCATCGAATGATTTCCAGAATCCCCACAGCCCGAACGGAGATGGTGTCTCGGCGCGTGCCGAACGAATCGTGAACCTGCCCCGCTCGTTCGGAACCAGGCTCCAGTCGAACTGCGACCATTCATTATTCGCAGGCAGCACGACGCTTGTTTCTTCCGCGCGGGATTGAAGCGCTGCGGGTGTTTCCAACGCGATGCGCAGGGTGGTTGCCATTTGCCGTTCGTTGCGAATACGGACAAGCAATTTGAGTTCGCGATCCTTAGAAGCGCGCGTCACCTCTGGCAATTCGATGCTGATGCCGCGCAGTCGTCGCGGCGCAAACAATGCGTCGATCGCCGCCATGACGAGGAACAACACAACGACGCCCGCCGCGAAAGGACGCGCTCCCGTGTCCATTCCCGCGAGCGTGCCAAACGGAAGGAGCACGATAGCCGACCAAACGAGGAGTCTTGTGTGGGGAACGATCATGCGTGAGTGCGGATGCGCTCACCGCGTAGCGGTGCCGTGAAGGTAGCCGTGGGTTTCAACCCACGGAATCGGGTGTTGAAAGACGCCTCCGTCGCGTAGCGACGGCTGACAATGGCGTAATCAATCAAACAAATAGCGCTCATCGTATTCCACCTCGTATTTCTGCGAGAACGCCCTGTGTTCCTCCATAAACGACTTCGTTCGATGATGTTCTCGTTGCCCACGAACGTATTCCTCAACTTCTGGGATACTCGATTTGCTGACCGTGAATGCCGCGTACCCATCCTGCCACGCAAACGCGCGGCATTCAGGAAACGTTGTTTTAATCCAACCCGATGATCCGCCTTTGATTAGTTTCACGGCTTCGCTTAGTGAAACGGATGCAGGGATTCCAATGAGCATGTGGACGTGATCGTCGAAACCTCCAATGAGCTTTGGGTGGAATCTGTTTTCTTTCGCAATCCCACCGAGGTAGGACCAAACGCGGGCTTCGATGTTCTGGCTGATCCAACGTTCGCGCCCTTTGGTGCTAAAGATCACGTGGTAGTTGAGGGATGTGAACGTGTTAGCCATCGGCGCGACGTTGGGGTTGTTTCGACGTGTGGTCATGCGTCGCTACGCGACGCACGCCGTTGCGCGACCTTTTCCGTGGGTTGAAACACACGGCTACCTTCGCAGCGTCGCTACGCGACGAACGGGCGGGTGGGATAATGCCGGTCTTCATTTAGCACTCATCTCGGCACCGCGATCTCCTGGAGAATTCTTCCGATGACTTCGCCGACGGACAGTCCCTCGATCTCGAACTCGGGCCGCAGGATCACTCGATGCTCCAGCACGGGGACTGACATGGCTTTGATGTCGTCGGGTGTGACAAAATCGCGGCCCGCCATCACAGCGTTGGCGCGCGACGCGAGTAAGAGACTTTGCGTCGCACGTGGGCCTGCTCCGACCAACACGCTTTCGTGCTGGCGCGTGGCGCGGACAATATCGACGATGTAAGCAACCAACTCTTCGCGAATCGTAATGCCCTGAAGTTCGCTGCGCATCGCGATCAGGTCTTCGGCGCTGATCACACGCTGGACCGCGCCGCTGGCGAGAGTGGCCTCTGGCGATTCGTTCCCGAGCATCCGTTGCGCGAGTTGGTATTCCTCGTCACGTCCTGGCGCGCCCATGGTGATCTTGATCATGAAGCGATCCTTTTGCGCCTCGGGCAGGGGATACGTGCCTTCGTATTCGATCGGGTTCTGCGTGGCGAAGACAGTGAAGTTCGCCGAGAGCGAATGCGTCTCGCGATCGATCGTCACGTGGCGTTCCTGCATCGCTTGAAGCAGCGCGGACTGCGTCTTCGCCGGCGCGCGATTGATTTCATCAGCGAGCAAAAACGTGGTGAACACCGGACCTCGGATGAGTGTGAATTCGTTGCGTTGAAGATTGAAAACATTCGTACCGGTGATGTCGGACGGCATCAGGTCGGGCGTGAACTGGATGCGCGCGAAGTCACAGCCGAGTACGTGCGCGAGCGTCCGCACGAGCAGCGTCTTGGCCACGCCGGGCACACCTTCGATCAATGCATGCTGGCCGGTGAAAATCGCGATGAGCGCTTTGTCCACCACGTCGTTCTGGCCGATGATGACCTTCGAGATTTCGAGGCGCGCTTGCGCCAGGACTTGTTTCAGACGTTCGGTGTTCGGGATCATGTGCGTTACTTCTCGTTGAGGATGCTGGAAATAATTTTGTAAGTCTCGACGGCATTCGGCTTCGCGGATGAGTTGTAGGCATCCACAGCGACGCGAACTCGCTCCAGCTTTCGCGGCGAAGCACGGCGATCAAGCGCGCGCGACTTGTGCCATTCGTTCAAGCAACTCTGGAGCAACTGTTCGGAGGCAACGCTGCGGCGCAACAGGTTCACAAATCCTGCCGCCGACTCGCGCCCGTGGACTTGCTCCGCCGCGTCGGAGATCTCGGCGCCAGGAACAAAGCTCAAAGAATTTTTCCACACGAACAGCGCGGCGAGGAGCGCGAGCGCGAATACGCCGCCGTGCAGGCGATAGCGGCGAGCCAATCTCGCGATGCCCGTCGTCTCCTGCACGCCGAGATGTGCTTCATCAAAAATGATTTCGCGGTTCGTGCCGGCGAGCCACGAGAGCAACCGCGGCTCACGCTCTTTCTGCATCGCTTCGTTGCTGACAAAGTAAGAATCCGTCGCCAATACGATGCTGCCTCGGCCGAGTTGGCGCTCGATCATCACCGGATCTGTCCCGCGCGCGTAGATCACTTTCCAATCGAAGCTGAGGTTCGTGAAGATTAGCGAGCTGTGCCAGGAGAGCGTCGGTGGGACGTGTTGAGGCAAAATGGATTTTGCTGTCACAGAATCGTACGTGCCATTGGCAGCGCGCTTCATTTCGGAGAACTCGATCTTGGATCCCCACTTCTCATTCAGGTCGATCATGGTGCGACCGTGCTCGTCTCTGTTGCCTTTGAAAGCCGGATTGTTGGTGCCGCCCGCGGTGCCCCAAAAGCGCGGTTTGCCGAGTTGCGGAAAAAGCGTCACGACGAGACGTCCACCGTTGCGCACGAACGCGTCCAGTTTGCGATATTCCTGTTCGTCCGATCGCAGTTCATTCCAGGGTAGACCGAAGACGAAGAGCGTGGTGTCGCGTCCATCAGGAAGGTGCTGCGGCGCG
>DATHEW010000375.1:0-3382 GCA_035318425.1 Candidatus Acidiferrum sp.
CGGCTGATCGATGCACACTACCAGTTCCGCGGGTTCAAAGCGCATGACGCCCAGGCGCTGCAATGGCCGCGCGAGTTTGCTCGTGATGACGATGCACTGCGCGTGAGTGGCATTAGCGGGTTGATGTCGCGCGATGAGTTCTTCGCCAGCAACGTCGTTCCGAAACTGCTGCGTGACGCGACGATCGAAACGGCGCGTGAGTTGATCAAAGCCAATCGCACCGAAGATCCCGATGGCGAGGGCCTCGCCTCACTGTCACTCACTGGCACGCTGAGCATGATGTTCGACAAGAGGGATCGCCGTCCGGTGATTCCGCATGTCGCGCAGGCGATGCTCTCGAAGCTCGGCGAATACCTGAGCCGCGCCGGTGGTGTTGTGCGCCTGGTGAGGACGTGATGGCGCTGAATCTTCCCATGTTAACGAAGCGTGCGCTGGCGGCAGTGTTTCGACTTGGCCCGCCAATCGTGCGGGATGGCGTGTTCCATCGGCCGCAAACGAATGCGTCGGCGGAAGTGAGCGCGAACTGCAAGTTCCTCGGCGCGCATGTGATGTCGGATCATTACCTTGGCATGGCGCCTGTCGTGCCTGGCACTGAGAACCTGCTCATTCGTGCCAGCGAACTCGTTGCGATCACTGCGCCGACGGCTGGTGATTACGTCGTCGAGAACACAAGCGGATTGCGGCGTAATGTTCACGCCTCGCGCCTCGATCCATCCGGCGAGTTTTACGTGTTCCAGTGCGTGCGCTCTGCGGATGAAGACTGGGGTGATCTCACGGCTCACACGCTTTCCGAAGACTTTGGCGATCTCACGGCCGCGACGGCTTTCGAGGACCGACTGCAACTCAACTGAAAGGATTTCACTTATGCCGAAACAAGTTCGACTTCGAAGAGGGACCACAGCGCAACACACGGCCTTCACGGGTGCGGAAGGTGAAGTGACGTTCGACACGACCAAGAAAGTGCTCGTGGTGCATGACGGCGCCACGCCGGGCGGCAAACCACTCGAGGGTTTTGTCCTGCTGAATCCCGGCAATCCACTCCTGTCACAGGTGATCAACAGCATCGTCTCGATCGCTGGTGGCGACAGCGAATCGGTTGCGTTCTCTGTCGTCGGCAGCGCCGGGTTCAATCACGTCAGCATCAACGAGACAGCTTCCGTGAAGCGTCTTCACATCTCCCAGGAGCTTTTGGTCTTCGGCGGCAACGTGGTCCTGAACTTCGGCACGTACGGTTCCAAGCGCATCACGTTGACTGGCGATGTGGCGTTCTCAGCACTGGGCTTTGGCTTCGGCTCGCGATTGGAACTGCGCATCCTCTGCGACGGCACCACGCGCAACCTGAGCTGGCCCGCGGGATGGAAGTTCGTGGGAGCGGCAGCACCTGCGTCGATCGCCGCGAGCAAGACGGCGTTGCTGCAACTTTGGGCCTTCGGCCTGAACGAGAGCGACATCGTCGCTCGCTACTTGGTGGAACCATGACGAATATGAACTCGAGTGAATTCCTGCGTGCGGTGGACCACGCCGCCGGGATGAATGATCGATGGTTGTTCCTCGCTGCGTTCTGTCTGCTCCTAGTCGGATGCGGCGCGGTCATCTACTGGCTCGTCCGACAGCTACAGTCGATGATTGAGCATCATCGCCAGGCGCGCGAAGCGCACCAGCAAACGCTCACCCAGATCATCGCCGCCCAAAACGAGACGACACTGAAGCTCGCTGTGTGCATCGATCGCAACACCGTTGCGCTAGGAGATTGCACTGTGGAACTCCGACGAATCCGCGAAACGAAGTGACGGAAAACGAGGTGATTTTTCCTACCGGTTCCTACCACAAAATTTGCGGGATGGTGCGGCGAGCGCGAAATTATAAAACCACTGACAGCGATAAAACCCAATAGGGACGCACCTTCCATCACTTTGCCACCTCTTCGCGAAAACGACGACCGAGTTCGAATCTCACCGCCCCGACCATTCTTCAAAAACGTTTCCGCGGATCATGCCTTTCCCGACGGAAAGCTGATCGGAAACGGGACTGAGCGAGATCCTTCGCACATTAGTACCGACCGAGGAAGTTATGACGCAGTTCCGCAATTCGTAATACTCGCGCGCGGGTTTCGATGGTTCGACTTCAGCGCGACAATGCTGCAATGGCAGCGGAGGATTTCATAAAGTGGCGCCGGTTCATAAGCATGACGAGGCGTCGATCGAGACGGCGAGCGCAATTCCTCGTGTTCCCGCCATGTGTCAGGGCATTCGTGAATTCCACGTTCGATAACTGCGGTGCGCCGCCATCGGCAAAGACCAGGTTGCCTGCGATCACACTCCGTTGATTGGCGCCGGATCACAGTTCTGTCCATCCTTTCCGAAAAAATAACGATCGCTCGCGAAGTGTATGGACGGCTTGTCTTCGCTGGCGCCGGTGCTCACACGCTCAACGCGCAAGCTCGCGTAATCGAAATTCCTTCTCGACCGCTTTCAACAGTCGGTTCTCTTCACGCTTCATCTCGCGACGAAGCTTCGGTTCGAGATCATCGAAGCCACTCAAGTGCAACAATCCATGAATGACGTAACGAGCGAGCTCGGCTTGCCAGGTGGTGTTGAACTCCTTCGCCTGTGCGACGGCATCGGGAATGGAAATAAAAATCTCGCCATGCAGGGTGGCCGCACGCGGTTGCGGCTGTTCTGAGTAGTCGAACGTGATCACGTCAGTCGAGCCGGTGTGCTGGAGAAACTTTTCATTCACTCGCGCCATCGCCGCAGCATCGACAAGGTGAACGCACAACTCGTGTTCGCGCAACACGAGTTGATCGCGCAACACGAACAACGTCACGCGGCGGAGCAGAGGAACATTGATGCGCTTCGTTCGCTGGCGATTGCGAAAGTGAAGAACGGTCACGGCTTCGCTCGATGCTCCTCGTACGCCTGGATGATGCGCTGCACGAGCGGATGCCGCACCACGTCCATGCGCGAAAACTCCGCGATTCCGATCCCCTCAGTGTGACGCAAAGCTTTTACGGCTTCGATCAAACCCGACTCCTTGTGACGTGGCAGATCGATCTGCGTCGGATCGCCAGTGATCACCGCGCGCGAGCCTTGGCCGAGGCGTGTGAGGAACATGAACATCTGCTCCATCGTCGAGTTCTGCGCTTCGTCGAGAATGATGAAAGCGTTGTTCAATGTGCGGCCGCGCATGTAAGCGAGCGGCGCGATCTCGATCACGCCTCGCTCCATGTGCCGCTGAATATCTTCCACGGGCAACATGTCATGAAGCGCGTCGTGAAGCGGACGCAGATACGGCGCGATCTTCTCGTAAAGATCACCCGGCAGAAACCCGAGCGCTTCGCCTGCTTCGACCGCCGGCCGCGTGAGGATGATGCGATTGACCT
>DATHEW010000376.1:0-3607 GCA_035318425.1 Candidatus Acidiferrum sp.
GAATCGGGCGGCGCGGGCGCAGCGGCAGATTGTGCTGGGGCCGGATGATAAGGCGGCGTTTGCGGCGGCACCGATCGGGTTCGATCAAAAGCGGGAGGGCATCGCGCGGGGGAGGATGGAGTTGGTGACTTACCCGTCCAAAAGCGTGGGGACGAATCGGCAGATGATGGTTTATACGCCGCCGGGGTTTTCGAAGGAGACGCGTTATCCGGTGTTGTACCTCCTGCACGGCATCGGCGGGGATGAACGGGAGTGGCAGCGCGGCGGTGCGCCGGATGTCGTGCTCGATAACCTGATCGCGGAGAGCAAGGCGACGCCGATGATCGTGGTGATGCCGAACGGCCGGGCACAGGTGAACGATCGCGCCGCGGGCAATGTCTTCCAGAGCGCGCCGGCGTTCGCGAAGTTCGAGGATGATTTGTTGAAGGACGTGATTCCGTTCATCGAGGCGAATTATCCAGTGAAGAAGGAGAGGGAGGGTCGTGCGCTGGCGGGGTTGTCCATGGGCGGCGGCCAGTCATTGAACTTCGGCCTCGCCCATATCGACACGTTCGCGTGGGTCGGCGGTTTTTCTTCCGCGCCGAACACGAAAGTGCCCGAGCAGCTCCTGCCGAAAGTGGAGGAGGCGAAGAAGTTGAAGCTGCTCTGGATCTCGTGCGGCGACCAGGACGGGCTCATCAACGTCGCCCAGCGGACGCACGCTTATCTCAAGAGCAACAACGTGCCGCACGTGTATCACATCGAGCCGGGTCGGCATGATTTCAAGGTGTGGAAGAACGACCTGCATCTCTTCGCACAGCAGCTCTTCCGCTGAATCCTTGCGGATGGCCACCGGCGCACGGCCATTTTGCGCACGGCCACCGGGCAGACGGACACTTAGGGCACCGCCCGAACGCGCCAGAAGCTGTTGGTACCCGGCGCCGCCATCGCGTACGCACCTTGCCCGAGCCAAGTATGCGCCCACGGTAGACAGCCAGCAAATCCTCTCCTATCTGGGCAATGATTTCTCCTACCAGCCGCACTTCTTGTCCTTGTTCTGCTCTTCGAGCCATTTCATCAACGGTCGGAAATAGGCGATCATCGCTGAACCATCCATCTTGCGCGTGCCGGTGAAGGCTTCGAGCGCGTCCGGCCATTCTTTGGAAGCGCCCATCGCCAGCATCTTGTTCAAGCGTTCGCCCACGGCCTTGTTGCCATAGAAGGAGCAACGGTGCAGCGGGCCTTTCCATTCCACCTGTTCGGCCGCAGCCTGGTAGAATTGGAACTGGAGAATGCGCGCGAGAAAGTAGCGAGCGTACGGTGTGTTGCCCGGAATGTGATACTTCGCGCCGGGATCGAATGCGGTCGAGGGACGGTCCACCGGCGGTACGATGCCCTGATAGCGCAGGCGCAACGCGTTCCATTCCTTCTGATAATTCTCGGGCGCGGTGGTGCCGTTGAAGACGCCCCAACGCCACTTGTCCATGAGCAGTCCGAACGGCAGGAACGCCACTTTGTCCATGGCCTGGCGCAGGAGCAGGCCGATGTCCTTCTCTGCGCTCGGCACCTTCGCGGAGTCGAGCAGGCCGATTTGCACCAGGTACTCTGGCGTGATCGAGAGCGCGATGAAGTCACCGATCGCTTCATGAAATCCATCATGCGCGCCGTTCAGGTAAAGGAACGGCTGCTGGTTGTAGGCGCGCTGATAGTAGTTGTGGCCCAACTCGTGATGAATGACGACGAAGTCGTCCGCATTCACCTTGATGCACATCTTGATTCGCAGATCGTCCTTGTTGTCGATGTCCCACGCGGACGCATGACAAACCACTTCGCGATCGCGAGGCTTGGTGAACATTGATCGTTCCCAGAACGTGGCGGGCAGAGCGGGCAAACCAAGCGACGTGTAAAAGCCTTCGCCGGTCTTCACCATCTTCATGGGATCGTAATTCTTGTTCGTGAGAAGCGCGGTCAAATCGAAACCGACGTCGCCGACGCCTTTTGGTGCGACGAGGTCGTAGATGTTGCCCCATTCCTGCGCCCACATATTGCCGAGCAGATCGGCGCGGATCGGACCCTGGGCCGGCTGTACCTTCGCACCGTAATGTTCGTGGAGCCTGGCTCGCACGTAACAATGTAACTGGTCGTAGAGCGGCTTGACCTGCAACCACAGCCGATCCATCTCACGCGCGAAATCATCCGCCGACATGTCATAGCCCGAGCGCCACATGGCGCCGAGTTCCGTGTAACCCAACTCCTTCGCACCCTCATTCGCGATCGTCACCAGCCGGACATAATCCTTCTTCATTGGCGCGCCCACGTTGTCGTGCCAGCTCGTCCACATTTCCTTCAGCTTGTCCGGGTTGCGCACCGTGCCCATGGCTTCCTCGATGTCCGAACCGCTGACCGGTTTGCCGTCGAGCGTGCCTTTGCCTTTTCCGTATTGAGACTGGAGGCGCGTGGCGATCACGTTGAGTTCTTCGGCCGCGCCGGGCTTGTCGGACGCGGGCAGGACAATGCTCTGCTTCAGGAAATGGAGCTTCCTGCGAATGTCAAAAGAGAGGCCCTGGACGTTGTCGAATTTCGCGGCGCCCTTGGCGAGACGCACGCTCATCTCGGTGCCCCGCGCGCCGTACTCCGCCGCGATCGCATCCGTATCGTCCGTAATGTAAGTGCCGTTAATCCACTGCGCGCGTCCGTTCAGTGTCGAGAATGCCGCCAACTCCTTCTCTGCTCCTGCTACAAACGCCGCCGCCTGTTCGGCTGTCGGCGGCGATTGCGCGAAGACGAAGGGTGAAAATGCAAGTGCGATGACGATGGCCCCATGTGAGATCAAATGCCTCATGCAGCGAAGCTAGTCGCCAGTTCCTCGCGCGGTCAAGGTAAGGCCCATTGCGCGTGGCCAGCCAGCATCCGCGAAATCTCGTTCGCACTTTGAAACGCGTGGACGCGCTTACCCCACCTGGCCCGCGTCTTATTTGTAAGCTACGGCTGCGCTAGAGGCACCGGCGAGGTGAATGACGTCGAAGCGTTTGAAACCGACCTCGCTGCACCATTGGCGGAAGTCCGCGCCCGAATAATCAAACGCTTCGCCGAATTCGATCAGCATGTTCAACGACATTAGCAGGCCCTGCACGTTCTCGCGCCGCGCGTCATCAATCAGCGCTTCGATCGCCACGAGCGCACCACCGGGCGGCAGCGCGTCGTAGGCGGCGCGGATGAGGTGCATCTTCTTCTCCAGGTTCCAATCGTGAAGAATCATCCCCATGGCAATGACGTCCGCGCGCGGCAAGGGGTCAGTGAAGAAATCGCCCGAGGCGGTGCCGATGCATTTCTCCAGGCCAGCCTGCGCGATGTGTTTCTTCGCAATCGGCTCGACGGGCGGGAGATCGAAACTGACGCATTGAAGGTGCGGGTGTTTCTTTGCCACTTCAATGCAGAGCAGGCCAGTCGCACCGCCAACGTCGCACAGCGTTTTGTATTTCGAGAAATCGAATTTCTCGGCGAGGGCTTCGAAGTTAATCCGCGAGAGACCTGTCATGGCACCGAGGAATTGTTCGAGCCTGGGCAACTCGGTGTAGAGTTCCTCGAAGATGCTTTTCTGGCCGTGCTTGGTTTCGTTTTGTGCGTT
>DATHEW010000377.1:0-2049 GCA_035318425.1 Candidatus Acidiferrum sp.
ATGGTTGCGGGCGATTGCACGAGGCTGGATGTCACTGTGGATGCGCGGGCGCGTTGCTTTCTCGGCACACAGGCTTCCACGAAGATTTATCGCAATCCGTCCAGGCTGCCTTGTTCGCATGAACTCACCGCTACCATTGGCGATGATGCTCTGCTCATTTTCGCGCCCGATCCGGTGCAATGCTTTGCGGAGTCGAGCTATGAGCAGCGGCAAAGGTTTTTGCTGAGCGCGACGGCGAATCTGGTTCTGGTTGATTGGATGTCCGCAGGTCGCACAGCCTGCGGGGAGCGATGGAGCTTTCATCGCTACCTGAGCCGCAATGAGATCGAGCGCGAGGGAAAGAAGTTGCTCGTTGATGCGTTGCGCCTCGATGCGAGTGATGGCGCGCTTAATTCCCAATTTCGCGGCGGTCGCTTCAACTGTCTTGCGACGGTGGTGCTCTTCGGCCCTCGTCTTGTCAGCCACGCAAAGTGCGTTCTGGATCGGATCGCGGCGCAACCGATCACGCCGCAAGCGGACCTCGTGTTCGCGGGCAGCCCAGTGCATGAAGGCGCGATCGTTCGTTTCGCTGGAATCAGTGTTGAGGGAGTCGGGCACGCCATCCATGAGTGCCTCGGCTTCGTGCGTGAAATCGTTGAAGACGATCCATGGGTTCGCAAATGGTAAGCCATGCACCTTTCACCTCGCGAAATCGATAAGCTGCTGCTGCACAATGCTGGCTTCCTTGCGCAGAAGCGTCTCGCGCGTGGCGTGCGTCTCAATCACCCCGAATCAGTCGCATTGATCGCGACGCAATTGCTTGAGTTCATCCGCGATGGCAGGAGCGTGGCTGAGTTGATGGATCTGGGGCGCAAATTTCTTGGGCGTAACCAGGTGATGCCCGGCGTGCCTGAGATGATTTATGACGTGCAAGTGGAAGGGACGTTCCCTGACGGCACGAAGCTCGTCACCGTTCATCATCCGATCGCGAGCGCGGACGGCGATCTCATGCTGGCGCTTTACGGAAGCTTCCTGCCGGTTCCTTCGCTCGCAGCGTTTAAGACAATGAGCGATGCCGGTGAACCTGGTGCGTGTGACATTCTTGCCGGAGAAATCGAGCTGAACGTTGATCGCGATACGGCGACGGTCGCCGTGACGAATCTCGGCGATCGGCCGATCCAGGTCGGCAGTCACTACCATTTCATCGAGACGAATCCGCAACTTCGGTTCGATCGCGCCAAGGCATACGGAAAGCGGCTCGACATTCCCGCGGGAACGGCGGTGCGCTTTGAACCGGGTGAAATCAAGACCGTGAAGTTGGTGGAGATCTCAGGGAACAAAGTCATTCGCGGCGGAAACAATCTTGCGGGCGGCGCGATCAATGAAGCGGGGAAAACCATCGCGCTGGATCGCGTGAAGCAAAACAACTTCGCGAATGAAAGCTGATATGAACCGCAGAGGCGCAGAGGCGCTGTGGTCAGGGCTTCTTCTCTGCGCCTCTGCGTCTCTGCGGTTTTACAATGCATGAGCCATCGCATGAATCGCCGGCACTACGCCGACATGTTCGGGCCGACCACGGGCGACAAGGTTCGCCTCGGCGACACCTCGCTCGTCCTCGAAGTCGAACGCGACCACACGCATTACGGCGACGAATGTAAATTCGGCGGCGGCAAAGTGATTCGCGAAGGAATGGGCCAAGCCGCGGGTGTCGGTGCGGACGTAGCGCTCGATTGCGTCATCACGAACGCGGTGATTGTTGATTACACCGGCATTTACAAAGCCGACATCGGGATCAAACACGGTCTGATTCATGGCATCGGAAAAGCAGGCAATCCCGACGTGATGGCCGGCGTCACTCCGAACATGATCGTGGGCGTCACGACCGAGGTGATCGCGGGTGAAGGACTCATTGTCACGGCGGGCGGACTTGATACGCACATTCATTTCATCTGTCCGCAACAGGCGCACGAAGCCATCGCCGCTGGCCTCACGACCATGATTGGCGGCGGCACTGGGCCCGCCGTGGGTACTTGCGCCACGACCTGCACGCCTTCGCCATTTTACTTCAGG
>DATHEW010000378.1:0-10757 GCA_035318425.1 Candidatus Acidiferrum sp.
TTCGAG
Organism: Candidatus Acidiferrum sp.; assembly: GCA_035318425.1. Taxonomy (GTDB): domain Bacteria; phylum Verrucomicrobiota; class Verrucomicrobiia; order Limisphaerales; family SIBH01; genus JANNGC01. Next base: position 7 of record DATHEW010000378.1, read on the forward strand.
AAACTCCGCGCAATCGCATTCACGGCATCATCGGCACGGAAGCGCAACGTGTCGTATTCCTTCGCGGCATTGAAAGCGCGGTGTGCTTCCCCTTTGCGACCCAATGCTTCGGCCACACGGCCCATTTGAAAGTGCAGCTCTGCATACTGCGAATTAGTGCGCGCGGTTCGTTCCGCGGCCGCCAGCGCATTCGCAGCGACATTCCACTCACCAGCGCCCTGCGCTGCCAATGCATTGCTCCAATGCCGGCCCCATTCCTGTTCAGTTTCAGGATCAAACCTGATGCTGAGCTGCGACGCGAACGGCGGTGAATCTCTGAGGTTTACCGCCACGGTGCTCACGATCACTCGCGCGCCGGAGCGCGTGCCAAGGCGAATGATGTCAGAAAGATTTTCGCGGAAGTTCGCATACACTTTCGGCAAACGCGGATCGTCATGCCGCACCTGCTGGTTCAGGAACATCTCCATACCTTCCCACTCAACGTGTTCCGACTTGCGCGTGTTTGAAATCAACTGGCCAATCCGCGTCCCCTTGAACCAAATCGTGAATCGAATCCAACTGAGCGGCGGGACCTGCGGACCGAGCACCGTGCCACCACCGAACGGGCCCACGATCTCATTGTTCCCGGCATAGACGATCCAGAAATCTCCTTCGAGCACGGCACAGTCCTTCGCGGTCTCGCGGATCACATGCGAGTTGATGGCGGTCATCGCAACGTTCACCACCTCAAATTTTCCCTGCGGAAATTTTACTTCAAGCATTGCCTGCAACATCCGGGGCAATCCCACGGCGGGATCGGGATCACCCATCGCCGCCGATTCACCAAGCACGAAGATGCGGCAGGTTCCTGGCTTCTTGTGGCGTGAGAGGACGAAAGGTTCCGGCGTGCGCGCGATAAGTGGTGGAAAGAATCTCCAGCCAAACTTCGCGTTGTCGATCAGCATTTCTCGACCGTCGATTGTTCTCCTCAGAAAAAACGTTGTCTCATGGCCGAAACTAAAAACACGCAGCGCCACTTCCACGAGCACGATTAAAATAATGGGAAGAAGCAGCGCGCAAATCCTGAACAGCCAGTGACGGCGGCGCGAAGCGAAAGCGAGGGGAGAAGATTTCGCCTTCACTCGGCGCGACTTATTTCAACGCGGCGCTCTGCTGTTGCGCGGCAATGATGTCCAACGGCGGCAACAGCACCCAGCGTTGATTGACGAAGCAATAATCGCCCGGGCGCGATGTGCTGCCGACGCGATCCACGACCAGTGAAAACACCGGCACGTCACGGCTGATCCAGCCTCGACTGATCCAATCCTGTGCTTGCAGGCTCGCGTTCTCCGGGCGCACCCGCCAGATCTCCTTGCCTGCCTCGGAATCCGTGACCGACTTGCTGCCTTTGATCTGCCGCCGCAACTCATCCATCACACGGCCCGCCGCCTCAGCGTGACGCGGAAACATCTTCTGCACATCCGAGCGCGTCGCCATCATCTCGAGGATGAGCCGTGATTTATCGGAGACCGATGCGCGCTGAAGTGAAGCCTCCGTGCGTTGATAGAAATCCACCAGATTCTGCTCGGGCGTGCTGAGAGCGCGCGATACACCCACGTTGCCGCCATTCTGTTTCAACAGGGAGGCCACCGCGCGATGGTTGTCGCGCAATGCATAGCCCAGTGGCGTTTCGCCACGAGAATCCACAGCGTTCACCGTGGCCTTCGCGTTCAACAGCATCGCCACCATGTTCGTGAGACCGCGGCCCGACGCGAGATGTAACGGCGTGACACGACCTGTCGAATCGACCGCATTGGGATCGGCAGAAGAACGGAGCAGAAAGTCCACGAGCGGTTCGTTGCGCAATCGCACGGCTTGAATCAGCGCATTCGCGCCGGCGCGGTTTCGCGCGTTCACATCGGCGCCATGTGCCACCAACTGCCGCGCCATCGCGAGTTGTTCCTGGTGCATTTGCGCCGCAGCGGCACGGCGCTGCGCAGAAGTGAATCTCGCTTTTTCGTTCAGATCCGTCGCCTGAAATTCTTCCTTGTCGCTCGACTGCGTTGCCGCAAGCAACGGGGTCGCGTCGGCGCTGTCTCGAGCATTCACGTCCGCGTGATTGGTGAGAAGCAGTTGAACGAGCTTCACGTCCCCGGCACGCGCGGCGAGGTGCAGCGGCGTCTGTCCCGTATCGCTGCGCGCGCTGATCCTGGCGCGAAATCCAACGAGCGCCTGCGCGGCCGCGAGTTGTTTGTTCGCCGCCGTAATGTGCAGCGGTGTCATTCCCTTCTCATCCGTCGCTTCGACGAGGTCGGGAAACGATTTGAACAAAAACTTGATCTGCTCGACGTCGCCGATTCGCGCGGCTTCGTGAATCGGGTAGATCACCTGCAACATCTCGCGCGGATTCGCGGCCACGTTTGTCGAGGCGGCAACCACGTTCGTCGCGGCCGGTTTGGGAGACGCGGGGCGTTGCGTTGGCGCAGCGTTCGTGTTGCGTGGAGGCGCGGAGGTGAGTGCCGCGGGACTGATTGCGGCCGGAACCTTTGCCACTGCGGTGGCAGTGGGCACAGGTGCAATCTTCGGAGCGGTGGCTGGAACTTTTTCCAGCGCGCCATGTTGTCTTAGAAAGTCAGCGACTTCGGTGCGGCGATAGCCCAACGCCAGCCGCAGCGGTGTGGCGCCGGAAATGTCGGCGGTATTCAGGTCAGCGCCTTTCTCCACGAGAAATTTGATGACGGCGAGTTGTCCGGCGCGCGCTGCTTCGTGAAGCGGCGTCGTGCCGCGGTCCCGCGCATTCACGGCGGTGGGCGTGGTGTAAACCAGCGCGCGCACGCGGCCAATGTCACCCTCGCGCGCCGCGTCCTGGATTTCTCCAGCGTGCGATATTCCCGCGAGACTCCACGTGACGATCAATGTGAACAGCCATTTCATGCGATAAGGGATTTCATCACGGCGCGGCGAGGCGGGTCAAGACAACCACTACAACCGCGCCACCACCTGGCGTGCAACGAACGCGATGATCTCACGCTCCTTCGCCTGCCCGGTCGTGAATGTCACGAGGACGAACCTCCGTCCGTCAGCCAACTCCACGTAAGCCGCGTCATGACGCGCCGTGCTGGTCCAACCCGCCTTCGACCAAAGCTTCGCGTCCGCTGGCAAACCCATCGCGGTGTAACCGTGAGTCTGACCTTCTTGAGCTGAGACATTCTTCGAGCGATCACGTGACAGCAGCGTCATCATTTCATCACTGCGCGCGGCCGAAATACACTGGCGAGTCGCGATCTGCGCCAGCAACCGGGCCGTGGCCGCGGTCGTCAGCGAGTTGCGATTCGTGAAATTTTGTCCAAGCCAGTCGCGGTCGCGTCCATACGGGCCGTCGCCCCAGGGCTTCTGGTTCACGTTGATCCCGCGATAGTCATGCGAAGTGAAGTAACGATTCACCACGTTGCGTTTCTCGCCCCAAAGTTTCATCTCCGCGTCCGGCAACTCGGGACCGCTCGTCGTATCGGTCACCGCGTCGAGAACGTAGTGCGTGGCGTCGTTCGACGAATCAATAATCATGTCGCGCATCGCACGGCGCAGTTCTGGTGCGTCCTTCAACTTGCCGTCTTCCATCCAGCCATGCGCCGCAGCGAGATAAAACAGTTTCACCACGCTCGCGGGATAAATGGGATCGTCTCCGCGAAAGCTTCCAACACGTGGTTGCGTGGCCTCGCGCAAATCCACCAGCGTGATGGCGAGTTGATTCGACGTGAGCTTCTTCGGCGCGAATTCCTTCAGCGCGTCCGTCGCGATTTCATTAACGATTGTCTGCAACGCTGGATCAGCTTTTGCGAACGAAGCGGCTTCAGCCGCGGCGGCAAACGCGATTGAGATCACCATCGTGAGCAACGCGATCCAGGTTTTCATTCGGTTCGCTCCAGCATGCGCATGATCGAGTCTCCATGCTTCAATTGCTTGCGCTCACGCCACCACGGTGGAAGCGAGAGCGTGTCGCGCTTCGAGTGTCCCAGCACGAACAATCCATCCGGCGCGACAACACGCGGCAAGTGTTCGTCATCCAACAAACGCTGAGCAAAAGACTCCGAACGCTTGCCCACGTTCTTCTCGCCATAAGGCGGATCAGCCAGGACCAGATCAAAGAGTTCATCCGCACCCGCGAGTTGTGGCAATGCGGTGAACACATCCTGAACTCGAATGCGAAAGGATTGAGCCGGCAGCTTAGTCATCGCGAAGTTCTGTTCGATAAAACGCGCGTGCTTGGGTGACAGTTCGATGCACAGCGCCTGGCGCGCTCCACGACTGAGACATTCCAGACTGAGCGCGCCAGTACCTCCGAAGAGTTCAAGGACACGCGAGCCTTCAACCCTGGCGGCGATGCTGTTAAAGAGTGCCTGGCGAACGAGGTCGGGCGTGGGCCGAACATCGAGGCCTTTCGGAGCCTTGATGATCATCCCGCCCGCAATGCCGCCAATGATGCGCATGGCCCTAGTTCCCCGCAAATGTTGCGGCGGTGCAAACGATTTCTTGGCGATGGGATAATCGAATCAGTTCTTGGCGCAAAAAAAATAAGGATTACGCTGAATCCGTTATGAGCATGCCCTCTGATATTTGGCCAGCAATCACCTTGATCAAAGAGAACGATATCGCGCGAGCTGCTTTTGATGTGATCAAAAAGAATCTTGGCATCTCGGGCTACGCCATCGCCCGCCAACTCGACAAGAATCCGGCGGAGGTCCAGGACGCTTTGTCCTCATTACGGGAAAAAAAGATCATTGCGTCAGGCAGCGTCGAGTTACGTGATAATTTCACGCTCACTGGAACGGGATTTCAGTTGAAACAATATCTCGATTAAGACGATGGACGCTGTTCCCTACGTGGCAGTCGCTTTTGCCACACTGATCTATTTGATCGTCGATATTTATCCGAGCGTGCGCTCGTTCCCCGCGATTGTGCGGACCGGCAGCTTCTGGCTTCTTTGGTTTATATTCGTGGTTTTGAATTTGATCGCCTGGGGCGCCCTGGAGGTTGCAGTAGGGGCGAAAGCAAAGACGATGGTCGGCCGCCCCGAATTGGCCGCGCTGGTTTTGATCGTCCTCGCTACCCTGGGGACGATTACCGTTCTTCAGAGTTTCACCTTGAAAGCCGCCGATGTGAAAGTGGTGGACATCGGTCCTTTCGTGGACAAATACCGCCAGGCAGTCCTCGTCGCCGTCGCTGCGAAAATGAGTGTCTTGCGCCGACACGACGAGCAACAAATTGCCTTGCTGCTCGCGAACAAATTTGCCGGACAAACCCAAGCGTTGCGGGACCACTACCGCTTTGTTTTTTCTTTCGGCCAGATCACGACAGCGCAGATTGTAACCGATCTCGCGACTCTCGAAGCGGACGCGAAAAAGGCAAATCTCTCGTTCGAGCAAATCCTCGCGGAGTTGATAACCAAAGCCGACGTTGAATTTGCGCGGTCCCAGCTTTGATCAGCCGATCACTCCGCCACTAACTGCCGCAACACGTACGGCAAAATCCCCCCGTGCTGGTAGTAGTCGATCTCGATCGGCGTATCGATACGGCAGCGCACCGTCACATCTGTCGATTTGCCATCGGCATAGTTGACGCGCAGCACGAGGTTTTGCTGCGGCTTGAGCGACGCGGTGAGACCCACGATGTCGAACGTTTCATCACCTGTCAGTGCAAGCGTCGTTGCGCTCGTGCCTTCTTCGAATTGCAGCGGCAACACGCCCATGCCCACGAGGTTCGAGCGATGAATGCGTTCGTAACTTTGCGCCACGACCGCGCGCACACCGAGCAGCGTCGTTCCTTTCGCCGCCCAATCGCGCGAACTCCCGGTGCCGTACTCGTGTCCGGCGATCACGACCAGCGGCACGCCTTCATGGTGATAAAGCATCGCGGCGTCGTAGATCGGCATCTGCTGGCCGTCCGGCTGATGTTTCGTGATGCCGCCTTCGGTTCCCGGCAACATCAGGTTTTTGATCCGCACGTTCGCGAACGTGCCTCGCGTCATCACGCGATCATTGCCGCGACGCGAACCATAGCTGTTGAAGTCGATGAACCCGACGCCGTGCTCGATCAAATATTGTCCCGCGGGCGAACTCTTCTTGATGCTGCCCGCGGGCGAAATGTGATCGGTCGTGACCGAGTCGCCAAAGATCGCGAGCGGACGCGCTCCTTTAATCTCCGCGATCTCACTCGGTTTCATCCCGAAGTTTTGGAAGAACGGCGGCTCCTGGATGTAAGTGCTGTTCGCGTTCCAATCGTAAACGTCCCCGGTGCTAGCCGGGATCTCGTTCCACTTCGGATTCTGCGAAGCATAGTCCCGGTACAAATTCTGGAACACCTCCGCCGTCACGGCGGACCGCAACTCGGTGCGCACTTCCTCCAGCGTCGGCCAGATGTCCTTCAAATAAACCGGACCACTAGTCCCCTGCCCGATCGGTTCCTTGGCCATGTCGATGTTCACGCGGCCAGCCAGCGCGAAAGCCACTACCAGCGGCGGCGACATGAGGAAGTTGGCGCGAATGCTCTGATGCACGCGCGCTTCGAAATTGCGGTTGCCGGATAACACTGCCGCGGCGACCACGTCGTTCCTCGTGACCGTATCTTCAATCGGCGCGGCGAGCGGACCGGAGTTGCCGATGCATGTGGTGCAACCGTAACCGACGAGATTGAATCCCAGTTGATCGAGGAATGGTTGAAGTCCGGTCTTGTTCAGATAATCCGTCACCACGCGCGATCCAGGCGCGAGCGATGCCTTCACAAGCGGACTGGGACGCAAACCTTTCTCCACCGCCTTTTTTGCTAACAGGCCCGCGGCGAGCATCACCGATGGATTGCTCGTGTTGGTGCAACTTGTGATCGCCGCGATCAACACACTGCCGTGTTGCACCTCACCATCGCAGGCGGCGGCGGGTGCAGCGATGGGATCGGGTGTGGGACGATTATTCGTCATTTCCAACTCAGTGGTTGGGTTCGTGTTGCGGGCTTCCGAGGTGCGGCGTGACACCGGTTCCTGGCTGCCACCGCCGGCCGTGGCGCCATCACCGCACTCCACGCGGAAGCGCAGATCCAAATCCTCCGCTTTCTTTCCGAAACCATTTTCCGCCACGGGTTTCGAGAACGTTTTCGTAAACTCGTCTTTGAGCTTCAACAATTCGATGCGGTCCTGCGGGCGCTTCGGTCCGGCCACGCTCGGCGTGACGCTCGCTAGATCGAGTTCGAGACAAACGGAGTAATCAATCTCTCCCTTGTCCGGCATCCCGAACAGACCTTGCGCGCGATAATAATTCTCAAACGTTCGGCAAAGTTCTTCCGACCGGCCGGTGTCGCGCATGTATTTCACCGTTTCGCCATCGATTGGAAAGAAGCCCATCGTCGCGCCATATTCCGGCGCCATGTTCGCGACCGTCGCGCGATCCGCGACCGCCAGCTTCGCGGCACCTGGCCCATAAAATTCGACGAACTTTCCGACCACCTTTGCCTTGCGCAGCATCTGCGTGACGTGCAGCGCGAAATCCGTCGCCGTGACCCCGGCCTGCAGTTCGCCCACGATGTGAACGCCGACCACATCCGGCGTCAAAAAATAAACCGGCTGCCCGAGCATACCCGCCTCGGCCTCGATGCCGCCCACGCCCCAACCGACCACGCCAAGACCATTGATCATCGTGGTGTGAGAATCGGTGCCGACAAGCGTATCGGGGTAATACACCCCGTCTTTCGAAAGCACGCCCTTGGCGAGAAACTCGAGGTTCACCTGGTGAACGATACCGATGCCCGGAGGCACAACCTTGAACGTTTCGAACGCCTGCATGCCCCATTTCAAAAACTCGTAACGCTCGCGATTGCGCGTAAATTCCATATCGAGATTGCGCTGAAAGGCATCGCCTGTTCCCGCAAAGTCCACTTGCACGGAATGATCCACCACCAGATCGACCGGCACGAGCGGTTCGACCACCGTCGGGTTCTTGCCCATGCGTGCGACGGCCGAGCGCATCGCCGCGAGATCCACCAGCAACGGCACGCCCGTGAAGTCCTGCAACACTATGCGTGCGACGACGAAGGGAATCTCCTTCGTGCGTTCCTCCATGGGTTTCCACGCAGCGAGTTCGCGCACGCTCTGCTCATGTACGCGTTTGCCGTCGCAATTGCGAAGCACTGATTCGAGCACGATGCGGATCGACACCGGCAGACGCGAGATGCTGCCGATCCCGGCCTTATCGAGCGCAGGAATGGAATAGAAAACACCTTGCTGACCGTTGCCGGTATCGAAGGTCTGCCGGGAGTTGAACAGGTTGTGACTCATACAAATTCTTCTTCAGAGCGCCCGAAGGCGAGCGGCCAAAATGAGTTTGCACCAAATCGAAGTCAAGCGGCGGGCGTGGTGTTCATACGGAGATCGGAACCGCGAGCGATCATCTCGTTCATGACGACTGAGATCTCCCATTCTTTCCAATTAGCCACTTGCGCCGAAGCCGAATGCTCCTAGGTTCCAGCCATCAAGGGTCGGTCGTAGTGCTACAGAACAAAACAATTCTGCTGTTGGAGAACGTGGAGGATGACGTCTTCATGTTTCGCCGCGCTCTGCTAAACCTTGGATTTCAAGGGCAGATCCGCATCGTGGATTCAGTGCGGGCGGCCCGTGATTACATGCGTGGCGACGGGGTCTTCCGCGACCGCCAATACTTTCCCGGTCCCGACCTGATCGTGTGTGACTTCGGCCTGACGGGTGACGCGGCACTGATTTTGTCCGGTGGCTGAAGGAACAACCTGAGTACCGTCACATCCCTGTCGTCTTCTTTTCCGGCTCCATTCCTGAAAGGGAAATGCCTGCCGTCCTCCGGGAGTTCGATGTCCCGATTCACAGGAAAGACATCGATTTTCAGGTCACCGCCCGGACCGTCCAGACGATGGTGGGCTACATGGATCAGCCGCAGGCGCGAGCCTGATCGATCAGTTCACAGTTCGTTCCACGACGTGAGTGTGAAGCCGGTGAACATGCCGTTGCGGCCCAGCGCTTCGTCGTAATGGAAGCTGTAGTGACCGTTGAACTTGAGACTCTTAATAATGGCCGCGCCCATGAAATCCTCCGCACTGTTGCCGCCGCCATTACCGTCCACGTCAGCATTGGGAGCGTAAACAGCGCCGGTGAACTCGCCGTTCCCCGAGAACCTGATGGAGGTGTTATTCTTCGTGCCAAAATAATAGAAGCCAGTGGCTTTTCCTGTGCCGTTAATCACTCCGTTACCGCCCCAGTCCGCCGAGGGGCCATCCATAAACATGATCAGGCTCGCGCCGGGAGCGATGCGTATCTCTTCGTTCCCGGTCAACTTGAAACTCCCGGTCACGAGGATGCGCGCATTGCCAACGATCAGAGTCTTGCCCGAGAAACCGCTCACCACGTAGTCGGCGCTTCCGAAGCGTGTGTATTTGACGCCGTTCGTCCACGTATAGTTAAAGACCGGTCCCAACCCACTGGTGAACGGCGGCGTGATGTCAGGGAAGAACACATTCATGTCATCACGGTCTTTGCCAGGCTGGATTCCCTTGTTCGCCGTACCGGCAAACCAGGAGAGATCACCCACTTTGCCCTGGCTGCCGATCTTGGCGTTCGCGTGGCCCGGGTTTAACGGATTCGGTCCCGTCGCAATGCTGCCGTAGATGTCGGCGTTCCCAATATCGATGCTGTTTGTCAGGCTGTTGTTGGTGGCGATGTCACCCCGGGCGCCGCGCTTGGCCGCGACCCAGCGACCGTTCGTGCTCTTGGCCGGGTCGGTGGAATCGTAGCTGTCGGCGAGCACGCCGTTACCGTTCAGATCAATCGTCCGGGTCGCCACCAGCGCTTTGGAAAACACGGGAAGGTTCGTGGTGCCGCACGTCACGGTGCGTTTCACGTAAGTGGCGGATTCATCCCTGCCCAGAACAGCGAGAAAGGGTCGCGAGGCCCAGCGTCGCATCGCAAAAGTGGGGAGCTGTTTCACGTACCCTTCGGCCACGATGTTGGGGCAATTGGCCGCCGGCGCGAACTGTGAAATGTTGACCACGTAGTAGTCGTCTCCGATGTTTGCCGTCTTCGTCCATCCGCCACCACTCGCCGCCGCCCAACCATCGCTGAGCAGGTTAACAGTATAGGTACCAGTGCTGATGTCCCAGACCGCATTCTTGTTCAGATGCGCCATCGCCTCCTCGATGCCTGCCTCGACGACGGCGATGTTCCGGTTCCACGCCTGCGAACGCATGGTCATTTGGTTCTGGCTGGCGACGAGTTTGAGATACGTCGCGAGGATCAGGCCGATCAACACCGCTGCAATCACGACGCTGACGTAAGTGAATCCTTGGCGGACCGATTGAGAATTGAGACGAGTCTTCATGTCATGATTACTGCTTTCTGATTACGACTTTTGCGGTCTGAACGCTTTCCGTGTTCACGCGACTCCCGAGAATGGTTCGAGAACACACCCAACTGACGGAAATCAACTTGGAGTTCGGGGCCACGCTGGTGGTCCACTGGTCCCACTCACCGGTCACGGGATTGCGCTGGAAAACCTGGAAGGTGAGATAATCGCAGTTTGTCAGCACCATGCTGTTCGCTCCCGCTTTCGAGCGGATGAGCACGTCATTCGTGAAGGTATAGCTGAGCGGCAGGCCATCGGTGTCCTCGAACGTGATGCCATTCGTGATCGTCTGGCCGTTCCATGTCTTGGTGCTGTAACTCAGCACTCGGTTGACCTGCCGCACTTCACGCGTGAGCCGATCCA